>JBEANZ010000228.1:0-15015 GCA_041165185.1 Verrucomicrobiota bacterium
CCGCCGACGAGGAGCTTGCCGTCGGACTGGAGGGCGAGGGAAGTCACGGCGCCGTTGGGGAACGGGTTGAACGCGGTGTCGAGCGTGCCGTCGGCGTTGACGCGGGCGAGGCCGCTGCGGGAGCTGGCCGCGCGGGCGCCGTTGGGTTGGAGCGTGGTGAACGCGCCGCCCAACACGATTTTCCCGTCGGATTGGATCGCGAGGGCGAGGACGTTGCCGAAGGCGCTCGGATCGAAGGGCGTGTCGACGGTGCCATCGGCGGCATTGAGGCGCGCGATGTGGTTGCGGGTGGTGGTCGTGGTGGCGCCGTTGGGCGTGAGGCCGGTGAAGGCGCCGCCGATGAGGATTTTGCCGTCGGCCTGGATCGCGAGCGCGTTGACCTCGCCGTTGGGCGTGGGGTTGAAGCTGCCGTCGACGGAGCCGTCGGCGTTGAGGCGCGTGAAGTAGGTCCGGGCAAACGCGCCGCCGGTCACCGTGGTGAAGGAGCCGGCGACGAGGATTTTGCCGTCGCCCTGCACGGCGAGCGCGAGCACGCGACCGTTGAGGTTGGGGTTGAACGCGAGGTCTAGCGTGCTGTCGGCGTTGACGCGCGCGAGGAAGTTGCGCGTGACGCCGCCGACGCTCGTAAACGTGCCGCCGAGCAGCACCTTGCCATCGGCCTGCACCGCGGTGACCAGCGGGCGGCCGCCGTCCTCGGGCGCAAACGTCGCATCGATCGTGCCGTCGAGGTTGAGGCGGGCGAGGCGGTTGCGGATGATGCCGGCGGGAATGTTGCGCGAGGCGACGCGCGTGAAGTAGCCGCCGACCGCGAGGCGCGCGTCGGGGAAGATGGCGAGCGCGGCGACGGTCTGGTTGGTGAACGGGGCAAACGCGACGTCGAGCGCGCCGTCGGCGCTGAAGCGGGCGAGGTTGCCGCGGCCGCTGGGCGCGGCGCCGGCGCTCCACGCGGAGGCGAATGCGCCGCCGACGAGGATGGAGCCGTCGGGCTGGATGACGAGGGCGTTGACGTCGCCGCCGACGTTGGCGTTGAACGCGCTGTCGAACTGCCCGTCCGCCTGGAGGCGCGCGAGGTGCGAGCGCGATTGCGGCGTGGGCGTGGGAAACGGTTGCACCGTCGTAAACGCGCCGCCGAAGAGGATGTGGCCGTCGCGCTGCACGGCGATGGCGGTGACGACGTTGTTGGCCGCGGCGTTGAACTCGGAGTCCACGGTGCCATCCGGATTCAACCGCGCCATGCGGCCGCGGTCGCTGGTGCCGATCCGGGTGAAGCCGCCGCCGACGAGGAGCTTGCCGCCGCCGTGCAGGCCGAGGGCGAAGACGACGTTGTTGACGTTGGGATCAAACGCGGCGTCGAGCGCGCCGGTGGTGGAGAGGCGCGCGAGCCGGTTGCGCGTGGTCGTGCCGACCGTGGTAAACGCGCCGCCGATCACGATGCGGCCGTCGGGCAGGAGGAGGAGGGCGTTGACGGCGCCGCCGATGCTCGGGTTGAACGCCGTGTCGAGCGAGCCGTCGGCGTTGAGGCGGGCGAGGCGGTTGCGCGGGGCGCCGCCGATGCTGGTGAAATCGCCGGCGACGAGGAGCTTGCCGTCGGGCTGGAGCGCGAGGGCGCGGATGGGGGCGTTGGGGTTCGGGGCAAACGCGAGATCGACGGAGCCGTCGGCGTTGAGGCGGGCGAGATTGTCGCGCCCGGCGGCGATGCCGATGCCGGGCCGGAGCACGGCGAACTGGCCACCGAGGATGAGCTTGCCGTCGGGCTGCGCGGCGAGGGCGTAGACGTTGCCGTCGACATTCGGATCGAAGCCGTCGGCGGCCGAGGGGCTCTGGGCCAACGCCGCCGTCGCGAACACCAACCACGCAGCGAAAAAAAGCCCGCGCGCGCACGCGACGGACCGGAAGAACGAAACAATGGGCATAAGGGAGGGCGGATGAAAAATCACGGGCGCGACCGGCGCAAGACGGATAACAGCCATTCCGCGCCCGGAGTTCCGGGGAAAAACAAGTTGTGAACAACTCTCCCGCCGCCGGGGTAGGGCAGGGTCTCCGACCCGCCCTCTTCGCGCGCCGAGTGCGCGAGGGCGAGGGAAGTTCGAACGCGAGTGAGGTTGGAGCGCGCGTGCGATTCGAGCGCGGATGAGGTTCACGGGCGGATGAGGTTCGAGCGCGCGGGAGTTCCGGGCGTGTGGGGTGTTCGAGGGCAGGTCAAAGACCTTGCCCTACCCCGGACCGCGCGTCCGCCGATCGCGCGCGAATTTTTTCCCCGTTGGCTCGTCCGGGCTTTCGTGCTGTCAGTCCCTCGCCCCTCACCCGTCGTCTCCCGCCCCTTTGTCTCCACCATGAAAAACCTCCGCACCCTCCTCGTCGGCTCCGTCCTGCTCTCACCGTTTTCACCTCTCGCCCCGTTCGCCCGCGCCGCCGCCGCGCCGCTCCCTGCGAAATCCACCGTCGCCGCCGTCACCGTTTACACCGACCGCGCCGTCGTCACGCGCACCGCCACGCTCGACCTTGCGGCCACCGGCGTGACCGAGATCGCGTTGGAAAACCTCCCCGCCTCCCTCCTCGACGCCTCGCTCCAAGTCGCCGGCCGCGGCACCGCGCAAGTCACGATCCTCGACGTCACCGCGCGCCCCGTCTTCGTCGCCCTCACGCCCAACGACCGCGTGCGCGCCGCCGAGGACGAACTCCGCGCCCTCGCGAAACAAAAACGCCTCCTCGACGACCGCGGCACCATCCTCGCGCTTCAGGACAAGACGCTCAACCACCTCGAGGCCGCCGCCACCGCCGCGCCCACCAAGGACAGCGCCCCGCGCCTCACCCTCGAGGACTCCACGAAGCTCCTCGGCTTCCTCGAGGAAAACCGCACCAAGCTCGCCAAGGAAAACCAAGCCCTCGCCACCGATCAGGAAACGCTCGCCGCGAAAATCACCGCCGCCCAACACGCCCTCAACCAACTCCGCGGCGCCGGCGGCCGCAGCACCAAGACCGTGACCGTGCGCCTCGACGTCGCCGCCGCCGGCGCGCTCACGCTCGACCTCGGCTACGCCGTGCCCGGCGCGAGTTGGACGCCGAGCTACGACGCCCGCGTGAACTCCAACGAAAAATCCATCGCCCTCGCCTACCACGGGCTCGTCCGCCAAAACACCGGCGAGGATTGGAAAGACGTCGCGCTCACGCTCTCGACCGCGCGCCCGAGCCTCGGCGGCGCCGCGCCCGACCAGCGGCCGTGGGTGGTGGAGATTTTCGACGAAGTGGCAAAAAACAAAATGAACGCCATCCGCGGCGCAATGGCCTCACAGGAACGACGCAGAGGAGCGCAAAACCAAATGACCTCCGTTGCGATGCCAACGGTTCCGCAAGCCCAAGCCGAGGGCTTCGCCGCGGATCTCGCCACCGCCACCGTCGACGAAGCCGCCACCAGCGCCTCCTTCAAAGTCGCCGCCCCCGCCTCCGTCCCCAGCGACAATTCCCCGCAGAAAATCCCCATCACCACCGCGCGACTCACCGCCACGCCCGAATACCTCACCACGCCGAAACTCCAGCCCGCCGCGTTTCTCACCGCGAAAGTCGTCAACACCTCCGACTTCCCCCTCCTCGCCGGCGCGCTCAACGTCTTCCTCGACGGCACCTTCGTCGCCACGAGCGCGCTGCGCACCGTGATGCCCGGCGAAAAGTTCGACCTCGCCCTCGGCGCCGACGACGGCGTCAGCGTGAAACACAAACGCGTCAACCGCTTCACCGAAGACACGGGCCTCACCAACAGCGGCAAACGCATCACCTACGACTACCTCCTCACGATCCAGAACAACAAGAAAATCCCCGCCCGCGTGATCGTGTCCGACCAGATTCCCGTCTCGCGTCACGAACGCATCGTCGTGAAACAACTCGCCCCCGACGCGAAGGAAAACAAGCCGACGAACGAAGGCGCGTTGAAGTGGACGCTCGACCTGAAACCCGGCGAGAAACGCGAGCTCCCGCTGAAGTTCTCCATCGACCACCCAAACGACCTCCCCGTCACCGGCTTGGAAAATTGATTATTGTAGGGCGGGGTCGCCGACCCCGCCGTCATGATCGCCGCCACGCGTGCGGTCGATCATGCCGAAAGGCGCAGTCGAAACACGGCGTTCACGGAGGCCGCAGAGGAGAAAATGTCCGATACGGGGTAATACCATTTACGAGAGGCCTTTGGACCGTAGGGCCGCCGCTCGCCGGCGTGCCGTCGCGCTTTGCCCGCGAGAGAGTGCCAACCGGCGTCCGCCCTCGCTCGCACGTGTGCAGCGCGACGGCACGGCGACGAGCGCCGGCCCTACAAAAGGCCAATCGCGTTTGGCAGAATGGCATCAGGAAACGTTCACCCGCCAGGTGAGCGTCACCCTATGGTCTCGTCTGAATTCGGCCCTCTGGTTTTGCGCGTTGTGCGCCTTTTGTGGCCAATCCCCACAGCTCCATTTCCGGTCATTTTCCCAACGCCCCCGCCGCCCGCCGGCGCGGCTCGCTCGCCGGCACGAGACGCCAACCCGAGGCGAGATGCCTCGCGCCCGCCGTCCCTCACGCCACGCGGTCCACGAGCGCCGTCTCCCCGCGCGCCAGCACCGCGAGGTTCGCCAGAAAATGTTTCACGATCGCCTCGTCCTGATCGTGGCGGCCGCCCGCGGTGTGCGGCGTGAGGAAACAGTTCGGTGCCGTCCACAACGCGTGCTCCGGCGGCAACGGCTCCGTCTGCATCACGTCCAGATACGCCGCGCCCACGCGCCCCGAGCGCAACGCCTCGAGCAGCGCCGTCTCGTCCACCGTCGAGCCGCGCCCGACGTTGTAGAACCGCGCGCCGGGCTTCAGGCACGCGAGCCGGCGGGCGTTCACGAAATTGCGCGTGGCCGCGTTGTCCGGGAGGATGTTGATCACGTGGTCCGCCTCGCCGAGCGCGCTGCTCAACATCTCCTCCGGCACGATGCGCACGCCGCGTTCGCTGCGGACCGAGCGCCGCACCGCCGTGAGCTTAATCCCAAACGGCGCGAGCAGCTCCGCCAGCCGCCGCCCGATCGCGCCGAAGCCGAGGAGCACCGCGCTCTGCCCGGTGAGCAGCCGCGAATCATAGCGCCGCCGCTCGTAGTGCCACGCGTGGTCGCCCAACTGGTCGCCGTGCGAGGGCAACAACTGCCGTCCGAGCGCGAGCATCATCGCGAGCACGTGTTGCGCGCACGGATCGGCAAACACCTCCGACACGCTCGTGAGCGCCGCGCCGCGCGCGCGGAAATTTTCGCGAAACTCATCCGTGTCGTAACGCGTGTAGCCCGCTGTCGTGAGCGCGACCCAGCGCAGCCGCGTGTGCGCCAGACACTGCGCCGCATCGGGCTGGCCAAACGCCACGTCCGCCCCCGCGAGCGCGGGGTCGGCGCCGCCGGCGGCGAGGACGGAGGTCGAGGCGTTCGCCGCGTAAACGAGCCGGTGCGGTGCGACGCCCGCGTGGAGCAGCCGCGTGGCGGCGTCGGAAAATTTCGCGTTGCACCAAATCGTGAGAGGCAGGTTCGAGGGCGCGGTCATGGCCGGGAGAAATTCGCGAGCGCCGCACGCGCCGCAAGGAAAACGTGACCGTCAGTCGTGGCCGAGGCGTCCCGCCTCGTGCGTGGCATGGGCGTCCCGCCCAGGTCAGCGGCGCCGAGCGCCGCCCACGGGTGTGCCACCCCAACCGCGATCGGGCTCGCCAAAATCTCCGTGCCACCCACTCCGCTCCGCGCTGGCCGCGCCGCGCTCACGGCACTTCATACGCCTCGACGAGCACGACGCCCGAGGCCGTCGCGCCGCCCTCGGCGAGCAGCGTGTAGTTGCCCGGCGCGAGCGTGACGAGCAGCGCCGCATCGCGACTCGCGGCCGCGAGCGGAAACGCGTTCACCGCCACCGCCGCCGCGCGCAACTCGGCCGCGCTGGCGCCGACGGCACCGCCCACGCCGGAGGTCGCGGTGGTTTCCCAATCGTCATTCGTCGCGACCGTGTTGGCGGCGGCGTCCTTGAGCATGAGGCGCGGATTCACGAGCACCCCCGCCACGCCAAACGCCGCCAGCTCCGGCCCCACCGCGCGCAACAACACGCGCTTCGGCACGAGTCCCTGGATCGCGAGCCCTGCGATCGCGGGCGCGCCGCGATCGACCAGCGCGCGCGAGGAGAGGTTGAGCAGGCGGTCGGCCTCGTCGTCGTATTCGTAGATCTCCACGAGCGCCGTGCCGGTGCGGCCCGAGGCGCTCGTCAACACCACCGTGTAGGTGCCGGGCGGGACCGCGGCAAAATAGACGACGTCGCGGCTCCCTGCATCGAACGGAAACGCCCCCACGCTCTTGAACGCAGCCGTGAAGAACGAGGTGTCGTCCGGCCCGCCGCTGTCCCAGCCGACGGCGAGCGAGCCGCGCGCTCTCGTCCCCTCGAAGAGTTCCACGCGCGGATCGGGCAGCGCATCGGCCACGCCGAATTTCGCGAGCGCCGGCCCGACGCCGCGGATCATGATTTGCCGCTGGTTGACGCCCGCCACCGCGAAGCCCGCGATGATCACCTGCTCGCCGGGGCCGACGAATGCGCGCGTGCTGAGGTTGGCGAACCGCGACGTGTCGTCGACGGTCACGACGATTGGCGCGCTGGTGACGGTCGCGCCGAGGGCGTTGGTGAGCGTAAACGTGTAGGTGCCGGCGGAGCCGGTGGTGACCCGCCCCAATTCGTTACCCGAAACCAAAGCAGGCCGCGTCAGGATGTGGCCGTCCTGCCACCACTGAATGATGAGCGGGCCCGTTGTTGGGCTAATCTGAACTTGGAGGGTGGTTCTCTTTCCCGTTTGGACCCGCACGTTCGTGCTTTGGCCCAGTATCACCGGCGGATCCGGCAGGACGGTGAACACGATGGGCGCACTCGTCGCCTCGCCCGAGGGATTGCGCACGATGAGCTGCAAGGTCGTTCGCTGGCCGGGCGAGTTGAACCGAAACGTCAGCGCCGGCTCGGTCGTGCGCAGGGATTCGTTGTTCCCGGCGGGGGCACCGGCCCAATCGTAGGTCAACGCCGCCGAGCCCGTGACCGCAGCCCGCACCGTGATCGGCTCGCCGATGCGGACCGTCGTCTTGTCGGCGGCGAGCGCCAGGATGCGGGGCGGGTGCACGCGATCCGCCACGCCGGGCGGGGCGGGCAACAGACTCAGGCTCGCGGCTGCGGAGGTCGCCGCGCCGGCCGGATTGGTGACGACGACGGTGTAGTTGCCCGCGTCGGCCATCGTGAGCGGCGTGAGCATGAGCGCGGTGCGCGTCTCGCCCGCGAGCGGGAGGCCGTTGCGGCGCCATTGATAGCTCAGGGGCGACGAGCCGTTCGCCCGCACGATGAAGGCTGCCGCGCCGTCGAGCGTCTCGGACACGCTTGCGGGCTCCGCGACAATCACCGGCGGCACGGCCTTCGCCACCGTGCGCAGGATCGTGCCGCTGCCGCCGACGGCCACCGCCACGCCGTCGCCGCCGGCCACGCCGAGCAGCAGCTCGCTCGTCGGCGCGGTGCGTCGACGCCACGCGCCGCGCTCGTCGCGCGAGAGGATCGTGCCGCCCGTGCCGACGGCGATGAGCGTGTTGTTAAACGCGGCCACATCCTGGAGATCGGCCGTCGTGCCGGAGGTTTGGGGCGTCCACGTCGCCGCGTCGGTTGACGAGAGAATCGTCCCGCCGCCGGCGACGGCGACGAACTCGTCGCGCTCAAACACGATCCCGCTCACGGCCCATGCGCCGGTCGGGAGCAGCGCCGTGCGGCGGTCGCCCGCGAGGAAGGCGTCGTTGGCGTCGAAGACCGAGAGGCCGGCCTCGCCGCCGACGACCGTGCGGCCGAGCCCGAATGCGAGGCCACGCAGCCAGAGACCAGGGTCGGAACGCCCGCGCGTTTCGGGTTGCGCCGGCGGCGTGTAGCGCAACGTGGCACCGCGTTCGCCGTAGGCGAGGAACGACCGGCCGTCGAAGCGCACGACGTTTAGCCGTGGCAGCAGCGACGCTGATCTTAGATCGACGACGTTTCCCCACGTCACGCCATCGCGCGAAGTGATCACGTAGCCGCCCTCGCCCAGCGTGACGAATTGCCCGAACGCGTAGGTCACGGACGTCAGCCACACGGGCGTGCCGCTCGCGCGCGTCGTCCACGTCGTGCCGTCGGGCGATGAGATAATCGTGCCGCCCTCGCCGACCGCGATGAACTGGCCGCCGCCGAAGCAGACGCCCCAGAGGTTACGCGTCGTCGGCGCGGTGACCGCCGTCCACGTCTCCTGCGCGCGCAACGCACCCGCGGCGCCCAACGCGAGGGCGAAGGCGCAGCACGCGAGCGCGCGGCGGAGGAGCGGGGCTTTCATGGCGGGCGAACAGATGACAACCGAGCGCGGCAAACCCGCTATCCGAATCTGCGTTTTTCGCCGGATCTGCGTGCCGCCAACCACGGCGGGCCGGGATGCCCGCCGCTACTCGCGCAACTCGCACGACCAGCCGCGACGCCCGTTCACCGCACCGTCGAGACCCAGAGTTCGTGGTCGGTGGTGAGGTTGTTCTTCGTGACGAGGTGGGCGTTGACGAGGCGGTAGCGCACGCGGCCGCCGAACGAGACGCGCGCCTCGAGGTTCAGCCCGTGGCGCAGCAGTTCGTCGCTCGCCTGAAACTCGATCCGAAACGGCACCGGCGGCACGACGGACCCCGCGGCCGTGGCCGTGAGCGTTTGCTGGCCGAGCTGCGTCGGGGGCAACACGACCTGCGCGCGCGCGCCGCCGGGCAAATCCGATTTCGCGGCGGCGCGCGTTTGCGCGACGCTCGAGGCGTCGACCAGCGTGACGACGATCTCGGTATCGGCCGGGAGCGGCGACTCCGGGCGGAAGATCACGCTGCCCGTGACGACGCGGCTCGGGTCGCCGGAGCGCGCGAGTTCGAGCGTGCCGGTGCCGCAGCCGGCGAGGGCGAGCAGCGCGAGGGCGAGGAGGGACGGGAGGGCGAGGCGGTTTTTCATGTGGTGGCGGGGAGCGCGGAGGCGGCGGAAAAAACGGGCGGGACGGCGGTGATCGTGGCGGGGGCGGCGGGACGGACGGCACGCCGCGCGGCCTCGGCGCGGCCGTGAAACGCGGCGAGCAGCTCCGTGTGCTCGCGGGCCCCGGCGCCGTTGCGGTGCACGAGGCCGCGGGCAAACGGCGGTTGCTCGCCGGGCTCGTCCAGCCACTGGCGCCACACATAGCCGGCGACGGCGGGGTGTCGAGCCATCCGCTCGAGCGCGCCGCGCCCGCGCCGCAACATCCGCTCGACCGCCGTGAGCGCGGGGCCGCGCGCGCCGGCGGGCGCGCGGAAAAACTCCTCGTCCGCCCAACAGACGCCGTCCGCGATCACCGGATCGCCGCGGGCGGGGGCGGGGAGTTCGCGCCAGTCGACGAGCGCGACATCGACGGCCGGCGCCAGCGCCGCCGCGCGCACCGCCTCGCCCACCGGCCCCGCCGTGCGGCACCCGAGCACGAGGTGGTGCGGCGCGGCGGCGCGGAGGGCGTGCGCGGTGGTGGCGAAGTAGCGGCGGGCGAATTCGCCGGTCCAGCGCGCGTGGTCGCGCAGGTAGCCGCGCGAGGCGAGCGCGCGTTCGGCGCGGGTGTGTTCGCGGACGATTTCCTTGTTGGCCAGCGGCTCGCCCCACGCGCGGGCGACGGCGGCGAGTTGCCCGCCGTGCAGCGCGAGCGTGAACTCCCACGCCGCGTGATAGGCCGCGAAGGTCGGCTCGAGGCTGAGGCAGATTTGGAGCAACGTGGGCCGCGCGGGGCGCGACGGCGCGGGCTGCGCCCAACCCGCGACGTCGTCCGTCACCCAGCCGAGGAGTTGGCGCTCGTCGGCGAGCGGCGCGCAGAGGGCGAGGGCGTGCGCTTCGGCGCGCCGCGGCCAGTCGGGCGCAAACACATCCGGCAGGCGCGCGCCGTGCATGGCGATCGGCGGCGCGGCGCGCACGAAGTCGGCGCAGGCGAGAAACGCGAGGCCGTCGTCGCGCCCGGCGCCGTCCCCGCCGAGGCCGACGGCGTTGAAGCCCCACGCGCGCAACCGCGCCGCCGGATCGAGCGGCGCGCGCGCGGCGGCGGCGCGGGCGTTGCCGAGCACGGCGGCGTCGGCCTCCTCGGGGTCGGCGTCGGGCGCGGCGTGGCGCACGCCGTGCACGCCGCGGAGGAACATCGCGCGCCCCGCCGGCTCGACGAGCCACCAGCGGCCGTGCGCATCGGGCGCGGCGCGGAAAAATCCCTCCGCGCCGCGCGCGGCCTCCAGGCGCAGGGCGACGCCGTCGTTCGCCTCGGGGGAAAAAGGTGCGTCGCTCGCGTGCGCCATTCGGGGCGCGGAGCTTGGGTGCGGCGTGCGAAAAGGGAAGCGCGCAGTGCGGCGCGGCGGTGCGTGGGCGTGCCGCGCCCGCGACGCGGCTTGCCACTCCCGGAGGCGTTTCTAGCGTCGCCGCCCCGATGAACTTTCCCGCCCCTTTCCGTCGCGCCGCGTGGCCCGCGCGCGCGTTTTCTTTCGCCGCACCCTTCGCCTTCGTCGCCCTTGTCGCGTTCGTCGCGGTCTCCGCGCCCGCCGCCCGCGCCGCCGATGCGGCCGCCGCCGAGGATCCCTACGACGAAAAAGACTCCACCAAATCCACCGGCAAACTCCTCGCGCTCGGCACGCGCACCGCCGCCGCCGACATCGCGCCGGCCTCCAGCGAGGCCGCCGACGCCCTCAAGCGCATGAAGCTCCCGCCCGGTCTCGTCGCGAAACTCTGGGCCGCCGAGCCGATGCTCGCGAATCCCGTCGCGTTCAATTTCGACGAGCAGGGCCGCGCCTACGTCGCCGAGACCTACCGCTACCGCAGCAGCGTGCTCGATATCCGCGACTACATGTGGACGCTCGAGGACGAGCTCGCCAACCGCACCACGGCCGAGTGGCTCGCGACGATGCGGAAGAGTTTCGGCGAAGCCGGCCTCAAGGAACTCTCCCACGAATCCGAGCGCATCCGCCTCCTCGAAGACACGAAGCACACCGGCGTCGCCGACAAATCCACGCTCTACGCCGAGGGCTTCAACGCCCCGCAGGACGGCATCGCCTCGGGCGTGCTCGCGCGCCGCGGCAAAGTTTTTTTCACCAACATCCCGCACGTCTGGATGCTCCAGGGCGAGACCGCTGCGCCCGCCGGCGGCCCCGCCGTGAAGCGCACCGCCATCAGCTCGGGCTACGGCGTGCGTTTCAATTTCACCGGCCACGATCTGCACGGCCTCATCTTCGGCCCCGACGGGAAACTCTACTTCAGCAACGGCGATCGCGGCGCGCACGCCACCGGGCCCGACGGCTCCGTCGCGAGCACGCCCGACAACGGCGCCGTTTACCGCTGCAATCCCGACGGCACCCAGCTCGAGGTCTTCGCCACCGGCCTCCGCAACCCGCAGTCGCTCGCGTTCAACGAATTCGGCGACCTCTTCACCGGCGACAACGACTGCGACCAAGGCGACGAGGAGCGGCTCGTCCACGTCGTCGAGGGCGGCGACAGCGGCTGGCGCGTCGGCTACCAGTTTCCCCCGCTCGGCAAAAACAGCCCGTGGCTCGCCGACAAACTCTGGCAGCCGCGCTCCGCCGACCAGGCCGCCTACCTCCTCCCGCCCATCTGCAACATCGAGGACGGCCCGAGCGGCATCGCCTACTACCCCGGCACCGGCCTCAACGATTCCTACCGCGGCGCGCTCTTCGTCACGCACTTCAAAGGCGCCATCGCGAAGAGCGGCATCTACACCTACACGCTGAAGCCGAGCGGCGCGAGCTACGCCATCGCCGACGCGAAGCCCTTCCTCACCTCCGCGCTCCCGACCGACGTCAAGTTCGCCCCTGACGGCCGCCTCTACATTTCCGACTGGGCCGACGGCTGGCCCAAATCCAAACGCGGCCGCCTCTACGCCATCTCCGATCCGCGCCACGAAAACGACGCGCTCATCCGGGAAACCGAAAAACTCATCGGCAGCGACTGGACGAAAAAATCCGCCGACGAACTCGCCGCCCTCCTCGCGCACCCCGACTGGCGCGTGCGGCTCGAAGCGCAGTTCACGCTCGCGGAACGCGGCGCGGAGAGCGTCGCGGTCTTCGCGCGCGTCGCGCAGACCGAGTTCGTAGTTCCGGCTTCAGGCGGTCCGAACGAGTCCGCGTCGAAGACCGAACTGCACCCCAAACGCCTCGCGCGGCTGCACGCGATCTGGGGGCTGGGGCAAATTGCGGCGAAAAATTCAGCCGCGCTTGAGCCCCTCCGCGGCCTCACCAAAGACGCCGACTCCGAAGTTCGGGCCCAATCCATCAAAGTTCTCGGCGCGGCCGTTTTCACGAAGATCGCCTCGAACGCCGTCACTTTTCCCGACGCCGGAGCCTACATCGCCGCCCTCGCCGACCCGAACTCCCGCGTGAAATTCTTCGCCGCGCAATCGCTCGGCAAAATCAAACACGCCGCCGCGACCCCTGCTCTCCTCACCGCCCTCCGCGCCAACAACGACACCGACGCCTACCTCCGCCACGCCTTCGTCCTCGCCCTCGCCAACTGCGCGACCGACGACGCCCTCGCCGCGTTGCGCACCGACCCCTCCCGCGCCGTCCGCCTCGGCGCCGTCCTCGCCCTCCGCCGCCTCCGCAGCCCCGAGATCGCGCCGTTCCTCGGCGACAAAGATACCCTCGTCGCCCGCGAAGCCGCCCTCGCCATCAACGACGCCCCGATCCCCGACGCCTTCCTCTACCTCTCCTCGCTCATGGCCGCGCAGCCGAAAGACGAGGCCGTCCTCCTCCGCATCCTCAACGCCCACTTCCGCCTCGGCACGCCCGCCAACGCCTACGCCCTCGCCCAATACGCGCGCCTCACCAACGCCCCGCCGCGCATCCGCGCCGAGGCCCTCGCGCAGCTCGCGCTCTGGCCCGCGCCCCCGCAACGCGACCGCCTCGTCGGCACCTTCCGCCCCCTCGAAAAAACCCGCGACATCGCCGTCGCCCGCGACGCTCTCGCCCCCGTCGTCGCCGAACTCCTCGATCCGAAAACGCCCGCCGTCGTGCAGACCGCCGTGCTCGACACGCTCGTGAAACTCGAGTTCGCCGGCGCCGCGGACACGCTCCTCGCCGTCGTCGAAAATCCGAAACAGTCCGCCGACACCCGCACCGCCGCGCTCACCGCGATGGACAAGTTGAAGCACCCGCGCCTCGCCGCCGCCGTGAAAACCGCTGGCGCGTCCGCCGACTCCACGCTCCGCCTCGCCGCGCTCGCGATCGGCTCGCGCCTCTCGCCCGACACCGCCGCGCCCGTCCTCGCCAGCCTCGTCGCCCAAGGCACCACCGAGGAAAAGAAAACCGCCTTTCGCGCCCTCGGCGGCCTCAAGCACCCGACGGCCGACACGTTGCTCCTCGCGCAGTTGCAGCAACTCGCCGCCGGCACCGTCCCGCCCGCCGTCCAACTCGAACTCCTCACCGCCGCCGCCCGCCGCGAGACGCCCGAAATCAAACAACTCCTCGCCGCCCGCGACGCCGCGCTCGCGAAAAACCCCGACCCGCTCGCGCCGTTCCGCGTCGCGCTCGAAGGCGGCTCGAAAGCCCGCGGCGCGCGCATCTTCACCACGCAGCCCACGCTCGCCTGCGTGCGTTGCCACCGCGTCGGCAACGAAAGCGGCGGCGAAGCCGGCCCCAACCTCGCCGAAATCGGCGCGAAGCAGACGCGCGAATTCCTCCTCGAATCGATCCTCAAGCCCAACGCGAAAATCGCCCCCGGTTACGACACGGTGGTCCTTACGCTCAAGGCCGGCGGCGCCATTGCCGGCGTCGTCACGGAGGAGACCGCCGCCACCGTCGCCCTCCGCGATCCGGAAAACAAACTCCACGTCGTGAAGAAAACCGACATCGCGAAACGCGAAGGCGCGCCGAGCTCGATGCCCGAAATCTACGCCACGATCCTGAGCAAGTCCGAGCTTCGCGACGTCGTGGAATACCTCGCGAGCCTCACGGAAAAAACGACGCGCCCCGAGGACCAACCCCCGCGCGCCCTGCACAGCCTCGCCAAGCGCGAGTAGGAACCCCGAAGGGAAAGCGCGGCCCGAGGGAGGGCAGGGTCTGAAGTAGGGCAGGGTCTCCGACCCGCCCTGGCTTGGGTCCGGCGCGCGAAGCCGTCGGGGTGGGCGACGGAAAGGGCGGGTCGGAGACCCGAATGGCGCTTAAGTAATTTTGGCTGGGCGGTGAAAACGGCTGCCGTGGCGCACGACACGGTAGGCGCAGCGGGGGCGGTTGAGGTGGGGATAGGACTTGGGGCGGCGTTTGACGGCGCGCGGTTCGTGGCGGCCGGGGCGCCAGGGGACGAGATCGGCGGCGAGGCGCGCGAGCAGGCCGGCCCAGACGCGGCGGCGCTGGGCGCGCGTGGTCGCATGCGCGCTCGCGGCCGCGAAGCTGCGCAGCGCGTCGAGGGCGCCGGTGAAGCTCAGCCGGTCCAGGGCCACCGTGTGCGCGCGCGCGGCGCTGGCCATGACCGCGCGCACGAGGTTGTGCGCGACGAGCAGCGCGAGCAGTTCGCGGTGGATCATCGCCGGGCTTTGGCAGCGCAGGGCCTCGAGGCCGAGCACGGTCTTCAAATCGTCCAGGCAAAGCTCGATGCGCCAGCGGCGTAGATACGCGGCGGCGACTTCCGCGACCGGATACGCCACAGGGTCGAGCAGCGTCGTCACGAGGACGAGCGTGCGGGTGCGCCAGCCCGCTTGTTTCACCTGCACGCGCAGGACGCGCACGGTGATTTCCTCCGGCAGCGCGGCCCACTCCTCCGGGGTGAGATAGGGGGATTGTTGCCGGCTTTTTTCCCACGTGACGAGGCGCTCGTCGGGCCCGAGGCGCTCGCCTTTGCGCCAGTCGATGTGGCGGATGCTTACGCGACTGATCAGGTCGACGTGGTGCGCCCGTAGCCGAGCGCAGGCGACGTAGTGGCCGGCGGCGCGGTCGTAGACGACGATGTCGTTGGCGGTGAGCGCCGGGAGGAGCTGGTTGAGCA
>JBEANZ010000229.1:0-3210 GCA_041165185.1 Verrucomicrobiota bacterium
GACCATGAGGGTTTTCCGCCGTCCGAACCGTCGCCGGGCCGTCGCGAAAAAGTGACGGCTTTTGTGCTTGTTTTTCAAAAATCCCCTCGCACGCTGCGCCAAAATTTCGATCCTCCTCATGGCCAAGGCTACTTCTACTCTCGATTGGTGTATTGTGCGACTCGGCGACGACCATAACTGGTGGGTCGGCGAGACTAGCGACCCCGTCCGCTGGGACGTCGACGGTCTCAGCATCATCGATCCGCGGCAGGTTGCGCACCTCATCGATTTGGTGGAGCCGCTGCGCGACTACGGCTTCGATCAGGACGTGTTTGAGGGGGCCTTCATTCCCTTCCGCATCGACAAGGACCTCGGCGAAGGCAAGGTGCGCCTCAAGCGCGTGAAGGATTCGCTCTTCGAGTCGGAGGATAAGATTTTCGCGCTGCCCGACATCCTCGACGAGGAAAACGGTCCCTACGCCGATCTGCACGACCATCTCATGCGTTGCCGCGTGAAGATGCTCAACGACCTCTTCGAGTTCGAGTCCAAGCTCGCCGTCGACGAGGTCGAGGACGAGTTGCGCGAGGAACAGAACAGCCACTTTATGCACGGCAGCGCCGTCCATATCTTCGAGGAACTCACCGCGATCCTCGACTATATGCCCGCCGGCTACGAGTCCGACGACGAAGCCCCCGCCAAGGACGCCGACGACGTCGACGACGCCGATCTGCCCGCCCTCGACGAGGCCGAGGAAGAGAAACTCAAGAACGACGAGTCGCTCAAGTGGGACGAGGACGAGGAAAAAGACGAGGACGACGACGAGAAAAAGTCCAAGGACGACGACGAGGACGAAGACTCCGACGACGACGAAAAAAAGTCGAACGACGACGACGAGGACGAAGACGAGAAGCCCAAGCGTAAGTCCCGCAGCAAACGCTGAGGCGCGCCCCCGGCCGCATCGTTTCGTCACCTGTGCAGTCCCGCGGGTTTGCTCCCCGCACCACGGCAGCCCTGATCGGCTGCCGTTTTGGTTTTGCGGACTTGGTGTTGCCTCACGCGGAGCACACTCGTCGCCGGCGCATGGGTTTACGTTCGGCTCCCATGCTTGCCATCGCGCTGACGCCTACGCGCCGCGATTGCCAAGCTCGGGAGTTTCGCCCACCAACGCGCACCGCATGATCCTCCTCGCTCGCCGCCTGTCGCCTTGGTCCGCCGTCGTGGCGCTCGCGCTCGTCGTCGCGGGTTGCGGCACAACGCGCCGCGCGCCGGCGACCAACCCCGCCGTGCCCGTCCCGACGACTACCTCCCAACTGCGGCCCGGCGACAGCCTCACCGTCGCGCTCCTCGGCGTCCCCGACCCCTCGACGAACGCCGTGCAGATTGACGACTCCGGACTCATCAGCCTGCCCTACGTCGGCACGCTGACCGCCGCTGGCGCGAGTGCCGCCGAAGTCTCGCAACGCATTCGCGAAACCTATCTCGCCAGGAAAATCTACACCACCGTCGACGTCTCGGTCACCGTCACGGAGCGCTTCGTCTACGTCGGCGGCGAGGTGCAACACCCCGGCCGCATCCCGTGGTCGCCCGACCTTACCGTTGCCAAGGCCATCCAGTCCGCCGGCGGCTTCACACTCTACGCGAAGGAAACCGCCGTCCGCCTCGTGCGCGACCGCGCCGCCTACACCCTTGACGTGAAACTCGCCCAGAAAACCCCCGCCGAGGATCCGCGCCTCATCCCCGGCGATTCGCTGCAGGTTTCCCGCTCGCCCTTTTGAGCTTCGCCCGTCGTCGGATGTCTGCGCATTTTTTCCGATCGCCGCCGCGCTCATTCACTTTCCACTCCCACCTCCTGTGAAAATTTCGCCCAACGTCCTCCCGCCCGTTTTTTGTCCGGCACTCCGGTTCGCGACGCTCGCCGTCGTCGCCGCCGCCCTCGTCCCGGCGGCGTTCGGGCAAGCTCCCGCCACACCCGCCGCGAAATCCCCTCCCACCGTCCTGTTCATCGGCAACAGCTTCACGTTCGGCTCCGGCTCGGCCGTGCGTTTCTTCCGCCCGCATCTCGTCACCGATCTCAACGGCGAGGGCATCGGCGGCGTGCCCGCGCTGTTCAAGGCCTTCACGCTTCAGGCCGGGCGCGACTTCACGGTCAGCCTCGAGACTTCCGGCGGGAAAAACTTTGACTGGCACGTCGAAAACAAAGCCGACGTCATCGGTCGCCCGTGGGACTTCGTCGTCACGCAGGGTTACAGCACCCTTGACCAGAAAAAGCCCGGCGACCCCGCCCTGCTGATCCGTTCCGCGAAACAACTCGCCGATCTTCTTCACGCGAAAAACGCCGCCGTCGACATCCGCCTCGTCGCCACGTGGTCGCGCGCCGACCAGACCTACCCCGCCACCGGCCGCTGGCACGGCCGCCCCATCGAGGAGATGGCCCTCGACATCCGCGCCGCCTACGACCGCGCCGCCGCCACCTCGCCCGCCATCCGCGCCGTCGTCCCCGTCGGCGAAGCCTGGAACCGCGCCATGAAAACCGGCGTCGCCGATTCCAATCCCTACGACGGCCTCGCCTTCGGCCAAATCAATCTCTGGACGCACGATCACTACCACGCCAGCAGCTACGGCTACTACCTCGAGGCGCTGATGGTCTTCGGCGACCTCACCGGCCTCGACCCCCGCTCGCTCGGCAAGACGGAGCGCGCCGCCCTCGAACTCGGTATGAGCGTCGGCCAGGCCGAGGCGTTGCAAAAAGTCGCCTTCGACGAACTTACCGCGACCAAAGGCCGCGCCCCGCTCCAGCCGTTCAAGGCGCTCCCGCTCCCGCGCTGAGCCCGTTTTTTTCCATCGCCGCTTACCCGCGGGCCACCGGCCGCGCCGGATCGGCGCTCCATTCGCTCCACGAACCCGGGAAAAGTTTCGATCCGGTGAGGCCCGCGTAGTCCATCGCGAAGAGGTTTACGCACGCCGTCACGCCCGAGCCGCATTGGTGACCGACGTTTTCCGGCGCACGGCCCGCCAGCAGCGCGGTAAACTCCCGGCGCAATTCCTCCGCCGGACGAAACGCCAGGTCGGCGTGGAGGTTGGTTTTGAAAAACCGATTCAGCGCGCCCGGAATCCGCCCCGCCACGCGATCAATCGGCTCCACCTCGCCGCGAAAACGCTCTCCCGTCCGCGCATCGATCAGCGCCGACGCCGGCTCGCAGAGGCGGCGTGCCACCTCGTCCGCGCTCCACA
>JBEANZ010000230.1:0-2536 GCA_041165185.1 Verrucomicrobiota bacterium
TATTTTCGCCGTAAGAAAAACGATCTTTGATTTTTTCCTGATAGAGTCCGGCAGACTTCTTGTTCGCGCGCTCCTGCTCACCTTCTGCGAGAAAAATTGTGCAGTCCGCGCCTGCCGCCGCGTCTCCCCCGCCCCGATTTCTAATTGCCCACGTCCTCTCAACCTCTAGCCGTTTCCCTCATGGTTTCCGTCCGCCTCAGGCCGGACATTGAACGCAAGCTGGCCCGTGATGCCAAGCGCGTGGGCCGCACCAAGACCGCCGTCGTTCGCGCCGCCGCGCGGACTTGCGCCACGCCCACCGCGCCGTTTCCCTCCACGCGCTTTCCCTTCCATGAACCTCCTCCGCTCGCTCCTCCTCGCGGCCTTCCTCGCGCCGCTCGTTTCCTCCACGTCCGCCGCCACCGCCGCGCGTCCGCCCAACCTCGTCATCTTCTACGCCGACGATCTCGGGTGGGGCGAAATCACCGCGCAGGGTTTTTCCAAGGACATCCCCACCCCCAACATCGACTCGATCGCGAGCAACGGCATCCGCTTCACCAACGGCTACGTCGCCGCGACCTATTGCAGCCCCTCGCGCGCCGGCCTCATGACCGGACGTTACCCGACGCGCTTCGGCCATGAGTTCAACAGCGTCGCCAACACCGTCGGCCTGCGCGGCGACCAGACCACGATGGCCACGCGCCTCAAGGCCCTCGGCTACGCCACCGCCGCCGTCGGCAAATGGCATCTCGGCAACCAGCCCCAGAACCGCCCAACCGCGCGCGGCTTCGACGAGTTCTTCGGCACGCTCAACAACACGCCGTTTTTCCACCCGACCAATTTCGTCGACTCCCGCCTTTCCAACGACGTCCGCGAAATCACCGACGACACCTTCTACACGACCGACGCCTACGCCGACCGCGCCCTCGACTGGCTCGAGAAAAACAAAGCGAAGCCCTGCTTCCTCTACCTCCCCTTCAACGCCGTCCACGCCCCGCTCCAGGCGCCGAAAAAATACCTGGACCGTTTCCCCCACATCACGGACGAGAAACGAAAAACCTTCGCCGCAATGATGGCCGCCATGGACGACGCCATCGGCCGCGTCCTCGCAAAAGTCCGCGCCCTCGGCCAGGAAGAAAACACGATCTTTTTCTTTATCTCCGACAACGGCGGCCCCACCGCGAGCACCAGCTCCTACAACGGCCCGCTGCGCGGTTTCAAGATGACGACCTTCGAGGGCGGCCCGCGCGTGCCGTTTCTCGCGCAGTGGAAGGGGAAATTTCCCGCCGGCAAAGTTTACGACCACCCCGTCATGAACCTCGACGTGCTCCCCACAATCATCGCCGCCGCCGGCGCCAAACCCGAAGCCTCGTGGCAACTTGACGGTGTCGATCTCGCGCCGTATCTCACCGGCGCGAACACCGCGCGACCGCACGAGACGCTCTACTGGCGCTACGGCCCACAGTGGGCGATCCGCCACGGCGACATGAAGCTCGTCGTGTCGAAGGGCGGCAGCGGCCAGCCCGAACTCTACAACCTTGCGACCGACATCGGTGAATCAAAAGACCTCGCCGCCGCGCAACCCGCGAAAGTGAAGGAGCTGCAGGCGATGTGGGACAAGTGGAGCGCCGAGCAAGCCCCCGCGAGCACGCCCGACGCGCCCGCCGCCGGAAAGAAAAAGGGCGGAAAAAAGAAAGCCGGAAAATAGGCCGGGGCTCAGGGGGGCCGTTGGGGTTCTTCGCCGTTTACGATGGATCGCCATTCCTCTGCCACCCATTCCATTGCCAACACCGCTCGATTGACCGGACATCCTACGCCAAACACGCCGCCAGCAACCGGTCGTGCACGTCTGTCGCCGCGATGGGCGCCGGCGCGGTGCCCGTGCCGATCAGCACCGGCCATTCGTCCGAACTCGCGGGGCACGTCCCGTGCGAACCCTTCACGAGCGACGCGTCGAGCGGGATCACGTCCATCAGGATGCGGAAACCGAGTTTCTTTTTCAGCAGCTTCCCCGCCACCTTGAGCTTTGGCGCCGCGAGCGTCGGGTCCACGAACAGCTCCACGGGATCGTAGCCGTATTTGCGGTGGATATCGACGCAGCGCGCGAAGTCCGGCGCCTTCGCGTCGTCGTCCCAATAGTAATAGGTGAACCACGCGTCCTCCGCCGAAAACACCACGAGATCGCCCGCGCGTTCGTGGTCGAGGCCGGCGGCGCGCTTCTCCTCCGCGCCGAGCACGCGCGCGACGCCGTCCGTTTTTTCAAGAAGCGCCCGCGCGGCGCCCAGCAGCGCGGGATCGTTTACGTAGATGTGGGCGATCTGATGGTCCGCGATGGCGAAGACCTTGCTCGCGCCGCAGTCGAGCAGTTCGAGGCCGAGCTCGTCCTTCACGGTGAGCCAACCGTGCGCGCGGAAAATCCGGTTGAGCGCAATCGAGCGCTTCACGGCGGTGATGCCGTATTCCGAAAGCACCACCGAGCGCACCCCGCGTTTCGCGTAGAAATCGATCAGCCCGCCCGCCACGCGATCGATTGCGCGGTTGTCGGCGGCGAGGCGCG
>JBEANZ010000231.1:0-4886 GCA_041165185.1 Verrucomicrobiota bacterium
CCACTTGCCGCCGAAGCGGGCGGCTGGAAAGCCGCCGCTCCCTCGAAGCTCAGAACGAGAAGCGCGCCGAGAACGTCACCTTGCGCCCCTCGGCGATCGAGTAGACGGCGTTCTTGCCGTCGGGGTTGATCACGACGGGGACGAGTTCGTTGTGCGTGAAGAGATTTCGCACGTTGACCTGCGCGCGGAAGCCGACTTTGCCGTTCAGGATTTTCCGCGAGTAGGAGAGCCAGCCGTCGTAGCGCATCTCATCCGGGCCGAAGAACGGGTTGCGCACATCCGACACGCGCACGTCGCTCGGGAGCGCGGCGGCGCCTGCGGGCACCGGCGTGAGGTCGGCACGGAGCGAGATGACGGGATAGCCGATGGCGGACTTGTCGAGCCAGCGCAGGCCGGTGCCGACACTGAAGCCCTTGAGGCGCTCGGCCTGAAACTCGTAGTTCGCCACGACATTCGCGCGCCATTTGCGCAGCTCCTGCACGAGCGCGCCGTCGCCGGCGGCGGCGGTGTTGAAGCGGTTGAGCGCGAGCGACTGGAAGTTGTTCGAGAGCATGTTCACGTCGGTTCGGCTGCCGATGGCGGGCAACGCGCCGACGTTCAACGGAACCTGATACGCCCACTCGTTTTTCCACTCGGTCGCGATCGGTTTGCCGGAGGCGGTCGGCGTGTCGAAGAGGAGCTTGCGCACGGCGGCGCCCGTGTTGCTGCGGACGGATTCCTGCTTCGAGACGTTGAAGGTGAACGACAGCCCGCGGGTCGGCCGGAACATGACCTCGACCTCGGTGCCCTTGCTTACGAAGTCGCTGGTGTCGCGCACGCCGGGATCGGTGTAGAACAGGCTGCCGTTGGTGATCTGGGCCTTGAAGGTGTCGAGCAGCGCCTTGGGCGGGGCGACGAAGCCGACGGGCGCGCCGCCGCCGCCATCGGGAATGTAGCCGCCCTTCACCATCGAGAGCGCCTGACTGTATTGGAGCATGATGGCGGCGGGGATAGCGCCGACGGTGCCGTTGAAACTGCCGGTCTGCGTCGTCTCGAAGAAATTAAGGCGCGCGGTGACGCGGCCGTTGAACGCCTCGACGTAGATGCCCTTTTCCTTGGTGATGCCGCGCGGCGGGGCGAGCTCCTTGCCGAAGGCGTCGACCGTCTTCGTGGGCGGGGGGCTGAAGTTTTCCGAGCTGCCGTAAAACACGTTCAGCGCGGTGATGAACCGCGTGGGCCGCAGCCATTTTTCCGGGGCCTTGGCGACGCCGCTCCACGCGAAGAGCGTCTTCTCAAACGCCTGCGGCGTGATCGCGGGATTGCTCAGGGTGTAGAGCGGGCTGTCGACGCGCACGTAGCCTTCGCCCGTCGAATCGAACGGGGCGTTGACGCTGCGGATGGAGGATTTCTCCTTGCGCCAGCCGACAGTGGAAACGACGCGGTCCCAGAGCCAGTTGCCTTGATGGGTGAGCGCCCGCGAATCGAGCGTGCGCTCGTTGAGGTTGGCGAAACCGGCGCTGTGGGTGACCTCGCGATCCTCGCGCTGAATATTGATCGGCGTGGTGTAAACGGCGTAGGCAGGATCGCGGGCGACGCCGGCATTGGGCGGCTGCACGCGCGAGATCACGACGCCTTTGCCGTTAATCTCGTTTTGCATGTTCATCAGGTTCTGCTGGAGGCCCTGGAGATTCGCGCCGCTCGGCGACGTGGCGTTGAGCAGCGAGGGCCCGAGGTAAACCATCGTGACGATCTGCTTCGACTGCGCGGCGGTGCGCGCCTGGTTGTTGCCGTTGGTCCAGATGTCGGGCGTGTAGAACATCGAGCCGCCGCCGCGCGAGTCGGTGAAGAAGGTTTCCTTTTGGCCGAGCAATGAAACCACGTGCTTGCCGAGGATGCCGCCGACAGTGTTGTTGAGTTTCTCCTGGAGGTTCAGCTCGTAGAAAAACTTGGCGCGGGTCGTGTCCACTTTCTGCTGGTTGAAGCTGGCGGCGCCGGCGGTGGAAATGAACGGGCGACCGAAATTGGGGTTCGCCTCACCGGTCCACATCTTGGTGTTCACGTCGATCGAGATGTAGGGCGCGAGTTGGTTCATGAGGGACTGGTAGCCCTCTTTCCACCGCTGCTGGTTGAACGAGACCTCGAAGCCCGCCTTGCGGTTGAACATCAACTGCTGCACCGACGCCTCGAAGTTTTGGAGGTTTGACCGGCCCTCGGAATTCGGGCCCGCGAGGAGGTTGTTGAAGAAATCGAAGACCGTCGGATCGGTGAGGTTTTCCGCGGTGTAGAACGATTGATCGGCCAAGCCGTAGTCGGCGCGCACGCGGCTGAGTTCACGGCTGTAGGCCGTGATGGCGGTGAGGGTCAGGCCGGAGTTGGGATAGAAAACATTATTCGAGACCATGCCGCGGCCGAGGACCGTCTGGCCGGCCGCGTTGGTCGGCGTGTTGTCGCGCGGCGCGGTGGCGTTGACGCTTTGAAACACGAAGGTAGGCGAGCGGTTGACGTTTTCCGGCACGCCGAGGGTGGCGTTGCGCAGGGTCAAATTGAAGACGCCCGGACCGACGGTCGGATCGTAGCTCAGTTTGCCGCTGGCCCCGGCGGCGCGGATGTTCGCCGGGATCGTGGCGTCGAACCACGACGAGAGGCGGTCGGAGGGCGTGAGCGTGCGGGCGCGATTGGAGACGATGGTGCCGAGCTCAAAATTCGCGCGGACCGTGGTGGAATTGAGCACGCCGAGATTGCGGAGCGGCCTGATGTCCCACGCGCCCGCGACGTAACGGCGGTCGGCGTCGTTGTAGGTGAATTTCTGCTGGAACTTGTCGTTGCTGCGCACGGCGGCGGCGCGGAAGGCGACGTCGCCCTTGCTCGCGACGAGGTTGTAATTCAAGGCGACGCGCGCGCTGCCGTAGCTGCCCGCCGAGAAGTCGAGGCTGCCGGATGACTTGCGCAGGTCCGCCTGCGCGGTGGAGGTGTTGATGATGCCGGCGGGGCTACCGACGCCGAAGAGAAGGGCGTTGGCGCCGCGGTTGATTTCAACGCGATCGGTGTTGTAGCCGTCCATCGGGATGACGGAGCGGTAGAAATTCGTCGCCTGCGTCGCCTCGGCGAGGCCGCGCACGCGCGTGCCGACGGGGCCGTTGCCGAGATTCGGCTCGGAGGTAACGGCGCCGAGCGCGACGCCCGCGCCGGAGTAATTTCCGCCAAAGCCCGTGACCTCCATGTTGGTCTGGTAGACGAGCACGTCGCGGAGGTTGAACGACGCGGTGTCCTCGAGAAATTTTCCGGTGATAACCGAAACAGACGCGCCGACGTCGGTGAGTTTGGTTTTCAGGCCTGTGCCGGCGAGCGTCTCGCTGGCCTCGTAGCCGACGTCCTTGTCGGACGTGATCGTGAAGGGCGAGAGGACGACGGTCTCGTCAGCTGCGACGCCAGCGGTGGAGGCACCGGCAGCTGCGCGCGGCGCGGTTTGGGCGGACATCGCGAGGCTGAACGCGCCGAGGGCGCAGATGGCGACGATGGAACGAATCGCGGGGGCAAGGTAGGTCATGGGAGGGTTTGGTAGGCCGCCTGCGCGCGTCGAGGCGCGAGCAGGGCAACGTGGTGTTAGGTCGGGGGCGGTGGGAATTGGACAGAAAAAATGGCGCCCGTGGCGCATGCGAGTGCCCGTGGCGCCTGACGGGCGGGGCGGCTGGGCGGAGTGGCGGCATTTCAGTCGCAAGAGCGACGGCTAGAAAGTCGCCGGTTCGCAACCCGACGTGGGGCCGAGCGACTCCGCGTGCGCTCCCGCTCACGGCCTCGTCGGCACCCTCACCGCGCTGCGGCCGGAGGCCTTGCTCGCATCCAGCAACGCCTTCAGTTCGCGCGCGATTTCCGGGTGCTGGAAGTAGAGGTTCGTCGTCTCACCGGGATCGGTGGCGAGGTGGTAGAGCTGGCCGGGCGCATCGGGCGCGGTGTCGGGGAGCGCGAAGCGTTTCAGCTCGGGGTTGTCGTAGTTGTTTCCGCCGGAGCCGCGGTGATCCAAATATTTCCACGGGCCGCGACGGATCGCGAGGGCGAGACTGATTGTCTGGTGGAGCGTGTAGGTGCGCGAGGCCGCCCCGCTCGCGTTTTCCTTTCCGAGCAGCACGGGCAGCAGATCGAAGCTGTCCTCGGCGGAGTTGGCGGGAAGCGTCGCGCCCGTCAGCGCCGCGCACGTCGCCATGATGTCGGTGAGGCAGACGGTCGCATCGCTCACGCGGCCCGCAGCGATTTTTCCGGGCCAGCGCACGATGAACGGCACGCGGTGGCCGCCTTCCCATTGGTCGCGCTTTACGCCGCGCCACGGGCGGGCGCCGTCGTGGCCGAAGTCGGCGCGCATGCGGACGGCGCTCGTGGTCTCGGGGCCGTTGTCGCTGGAGAACATGATGAGCGTGTTGTCCGCGAGCCCAAGGCGCTCAAGCGTCTGCGTGAGTTCGCCGACGATGTGATCGAGTTGGAAAATGAAGTCGCCGTGCGGCCCGGCCTGCGTGCGGCCCTGAAATTGTTTCGCGGCGAACGACGGCAGATGCACGGCCTGCGTGCTGTGAAAAAGGAAGAACGGTTTCTCCGGCCGGCGCTTCGCGTGGTCCTCAAGGAACTCCTGGCTTTTCCGCAGGAAGACCATGTCCACCTCCTCGAGATCGAAGCCCGGCGCGATCAGGCCGGCACGGTTGTCGAAGGCATACGGGTGCTTCGGCAGATTGGTTTTGTCGAGCATCGCGGTCGGCGGCACCAGAATGCGATCGCCGTCGATGTAGGCGTAGAGAAAATCCGTCGTCGGACAGCACGCCGTCCCGAAAAACCGGTCGAAGCCACGGTGAATCGGCGCGTCAGGAATCGCGCGCGCGTAGTCGATCCGTTTCACGCCTTCGACGCCGCCCTGCGTGATG
>JBEANZ010000232.1:0-5186 GCA_041165185.1 Verrucomicrobiota bacterium
CGATAGCGCCCGCGCCCATGGCAGACGAACACGATCAGGACCAAAAAACGGAGGAGCCCACCGAGAAGCGGCTGACGGAAGCGCACGAGCGCGGGCAGTTCGCGAAGTCCCCCGAGCTCACGCTGCTCTTCACGCTGGTCGCCGTGATCGGGGTGCTTGGGTTTACGACGCGGACGGCCGCACGCGACGTCGGGGAATACGCCGTTGGCGTCTTTTCGCGCTTCGCCACGATGCGCGTCGAGCGCGACACGGTGGGCATCCACCTCGGGCAGTTGGTGTGGGTCGCGGGCGCGGCGCTGCTTCCGCTGCTGATCGCGTGCGTCGGCGCGGCGTTGCTCGCGGGCGGCGTGCAGAGCGGCTTCCGCCTCACGCCGAAGGTCGCGACGTTCAAACCGGAGAACCTCGACCCGGTGGCGGGATTCGCGCGGTTGTTTTCCAAGACCGTCGTCGTCAAGACGGCCATCGACCTGGTGAAACTCGCCGCCATCGGCGGCGCGCTCTGGCTCGGCGCGCGCGAGCTGATGTTCGATCCGCTGTTCAGCGCGCCGGTCGAGGCGGCGTATCTGGGGACGTTTCTCAGCCACGCCACGCTGGTGTTTCTCTCGCGCCTCACGTTCGCCCTCGGGGTGGTCGCGGCGGTGGGCTACGGCTGGGAGAAATTCAAGATCGGGCGCGACCTCCGCATGACCAAGCAGGAGGTCAAGGAGGAGCGCCGGCAGTCCGAGGGCGACCTGCACGCAAAGGCCGCGATGCGCCGCATGGCGCGCCGCCTGATGCAAAAGCAGATGCTCGCCGCCGTCGGCACGGCGGACGTCGTCGTGACGAACCCGACCCACTACGCCGTCGCCCTCAAATACGAGCGCGGCCGCGATCAGGCGCCCGTCGTGCTCGCAAAGGGCGAGAACCGCTTCGCCCAACGCATCAAAGCCCTCGCCGCCGAGCACGGCGTCCCCACGGTCGAAAACAAGCCCGTCGCGCGCCTGCTCTTCGCGCTCGGCAAGGTCGGCGAGTCCATCCCGGCCGAACTCTACCAGGCCGTCGCGGAGATCCTCGCGGTCGTTTACCGCACGCACCGCTACTATTTCCACCGGCTGAAATCGCGCCGCATGGAGGCGACCGCATGAGCGCGCCGTCCGCCGCGACCAGTCCCGTGACGGCGCTCCTGAAGCGCGCCGACCTGCTCTTCACGGGCGGACTGTTCCTCACGGTGCTGCTCCTGATCATGCCGATTCCGGCGGTGCTGCTGGACACGTTTCTCGCGCTCAACCTCGGCCTCTCGCTCCTCGTCCTCCTCGCGATCATCTACGTGAAGGATCCGCCGGAGTTTTCGGGTTTTCCGACGCTCCTGCTCGCGCTCACGCTCTTCCGCCTCGCGCTCAACATCAGCTCGACGCGTCAGGTGCTCGTCAACGGCTACGCCGGCCACGTGATCGACGCGTTCGGGCATTTCGTGATTCAGGGCAACTACATCGTGGGCGCGGTGGTGTTCCTGATTCTCGTCATCATCAACTTCGTCGTCATCACCAAGGGCGCGGGCCGCATCGCCGAGGTGAGCGCGCGCTTCACGCTCGATGCGCTGCCGGGCAAACAGATGGCCATCGATGCCGAGCTCAACGCCGGCATCATCGACGAGGTCACCGCCACCGCGCGCCGCGTGAAGGTGCAGAAGGAGGCCGACTTCTACGGCGCGATGGACGGCGCCTCCAAGTTTGTCCGCGGCGACGCCGTTGCCGGCATCATCATCACGCTCATCAACATCGTCGGCGGCTTCGCCATCGGCGTGCTCCAGATGCAGCTCTCGCTCGGCGAGGCGTTGCAGAAATTCACGCTCCTCTCGATCGGCGACGGGCTCGTCTCCCAGATCCCCGCGCTCATCCTCTCCGTCGGCGCCGGCCTCCTCGTCACGCGCGCCTCCGACAACCAGAATCTCGGCACGCAGCTCGCGAGTCAGCTCTTCCGTTACCCGCGCGCCCTGCAAATCGCCGCCGGGATGCTGGCCACCTTCGGCCTCATGCCCGGGATGCCGATGCTGCCGTTCTTCGGCCTCGCGGGCTGCACGGCGTTTCTCGCGAAAATCATGAAGCAACAGGAGGACGCCACCGGCCACGCGCACGGCGCCGAGGCCGCCGCCGCCGCGAAATCTCCGCCCGGAAAAAACGCCGCCAAGTCCGCCGCCGCGCCGGCCGCCGCCGCGCCCACGGGCCCGACCACCGCCGCCGCCGAAGACGTGCGCAAGCTCATCGACGTGGACATTTTCGCGATCGAGATCGGCTACGGGTTGTTGCCGCTCGCCGATGCGAAAACCGGCGGCGAGTTGCTCGCCCGCGTCACCGGCGTCCGCAAGGCGCTCGCCCGGGAAAAGGGCATCGTCGTTCCGCCCGTCTCGGTGCGCGACAACCTCGAACTCGAGGCCAACGACTACCGTTTTCTCCTGCGCGGCAAGCCCGTCGCGCGCGGCTCGCTGCATCCCGGCCGGTGGCTCGCAATGAACGTCGCCGGCAGCAAAGTCCGCCTCAAGGGCGTGCCCACGCGTGAGCCCGTCTTCAACCTCGAGGCCACGTGGATCGACGCCGCCGAGCGGAAGACGGCCGAGCTGAACGGCTTCACCGTCGTCGATCCGGCGTCGGTGCTCATCACGCATCTCTCCGAGACGCTGAAGCTCGGCGCGCACCACCTGCTCGGCCGGCAGGAGGTCCAACAAATCGTCGACCACCTGAAGCAGGCGCAGCCCGCGCTGATTGCGGAGCTGTTGCCCGATCTCGTGACGCTCGGGATCATCCAACGCGTTTTCCAGAACCTCCTCCGCGAGAACGTCGCGATCCTCAACCAGCCGCTCATTCTCGAAGGCATCGCCGACTTCGCGGCCCTCTCGAAAAACCCCGACGATCTCAGCGAACTCGTGCGCCGCCGCCTCGGCCTCTACTTCGTGCCGGAATACGAGACGCGTCCGGGCGTCGTGCGCGCCGTCACGCTCGATCCGCGCCTCGAGCAGTGGCTCGCGCAAAAAATCCACCGCTCGCCGACGGAAGTCGGCCTCGCGCTCGACCCCGCGACCGCGCGCCACCTGCTCGACGAAATCGGCCGCCGCACGGGCGAACTCGTCGCCGCCGGCCAGCCCGCCGTCATCGTCGTCTCGACGGAAATCAGGCTGCCGTTGAAGCGCTTCTTCGAATCGTCGCTGCCGCGCGTGACGGTGCTCGCCTACCAGGAGCTGCCGGCCGCGACGGAAATTGAGAACTCCGGCATCGTGACGCCGCCTGCGCACCTCGCCCGCGCGGAAATGCCGCTGAAGGCCGCCGCGTGAAAAGACCAACGACGAGAGACCAGGGACCTCTGAAATGAACACGCTCACTTCGAACCGGCAGTTTCACGGATGGGGGTCTCTGCTCTCTCGTCCCTGGTCTCCGGTCTCTTCTTCTCCATGAAGCCCGGCGCCTACAAATTCACGGTGAAGTCCACCGCGGAGGCCGTCTCCGTGATCCGGGAAAAACTCGGCCCGACCGCGCGCGTGATCTCCGTGCGCGCCGTTGAGCAGGGCGGATTGAAACGCTTCTTCTCGTCGCCGCGCCTCGAGGTGATCGCGCAGTTGGATGCGCCCGCGGCGGCGTTGCCCGCCGTCTCCGTCGCATCCGCCACGCCGGCGGATGCACGCGAGGCGCCGGCCCCGGCGCCGCGATCGCGGCTCGCTCAACTGCCCGCGTCGCTCGGCCTTTCGGGATTGTTGCGTCGCTCCGGGGTGACCGAGACGGCGCTCGACCGACTGCAGGCGCGGACGAATTGGAACGAGCTCAACGCGCTGCCGCTGCATCGCGCGCTCGTGGAGACTTCGCGGCTGTTGCGCGTGCGGGAGGGCGCGCGTCCCGCGCCGGCGCCGATTTCGCGCGCCGCGTTTCTCGGCGCGGCCGGCGTCGGGCGCACCACCGCGCTCTGCAAGTGGCTCGCGGCCGAGGTATTTCGCCGCGCGCGGACCGGGCATGTCGTATGCGTCGAATTTGATCGGCCGAATCCGCTCGGGATGCTGCCGGTGTTTGCGGAGGCGCTCGGGGTGCCGCTCGCGCATTTTCCCTGCGCGACGCTGCCCACCGCGCCGGAGGGTTTTGTTTACCTCGACGTGCCGAGCCTCTCGCCGCGCCGGCCGGCGGACAACGCCCCGCTCGCCGCGTGGCTCGACCGCGAGCGCATCGCGGAGCGCGTGCTCGTCCTCAACGCCGCCTACGATCGCGCGTCGCTGCGCGACGCCTACGCGGCCGGGCGCGACGTCGGCGCGACGCATCTGGTGTTCACCCACCTCGATGAGGTCCCGCAGTGGGGCAAGCTCTGGGACTACCTGTTCGACGAGGCCGTGGAGCCGCTGTTCTTCGCGACCGGTCCGTCGCTGACGGGGGAAATCGAGGAGGACGTCTCCGGCGCGATCGTGCGCCGGACGCTGCCGGAGGAGGAGCCCTGACCGCCCATGAAATTCGTTTTTCTCCTCGGCGGCTTCGCCGGTTTCACCCTGACCGCGCTCGCGGGCTATCTCGCCGACCACGGCGCGGACCGCGTGTTTTTCGACGCGGCGGTCGGGTGCCTCTGCGGCGCGCTGCTCTTCCGCTGGTTCTGGACCGTCCTCGTGCGCGGCATGCGCGAGGTGATGGTGCAACGCCACGCCGCCGCGGCCGCCACTGCGACGCCCAAGAAATAATTCCCCCCCTCCCAACCTATGAATACCGCCACCCTCACGATTCCCGGCACGGATGCCACGCCCGCCACCGCCTGGCGCGCGTATCAGGGAGTCTCCCCGAGCGCCGTCGATGAAAAGGATTTGATCGCGCGTTATCTGCCCCTCGTCCGCAACGTGGTCGACCGACTCAAGCTAAACCTCCCCGCCCACGTCGACGCCGACGATCTTTACAGCGTCGGCATCACCGGGCTCCTCGCCGCCGTGCGCAAGTATGACCCCGAGCAGGGCCACACCTTCGCCGGCTACGCCGCGACCCGCATCCGCGGCGCCATCCTCGACGAACTGCGCCGCATGGACTGGTGCCCCCGCCGCGCCCGCGCGCGCTCGCGCAAACTCCAGGGCGCCATCAACGAGGTCGAGCAGCGCCTCGGCCGCGCCGCCACCGCCGACGAGGTGCGCGCCACCCTCGGCCTCGAGCGCGCCGAATACGAAAAGTGGGTCGAGGAGGCGAAGCCCGTGACGTTCA
>JBEANZ010000233.1:0-6576 GCA_041165185.1 Verrucomicrobiota bacterium
GGCTCACCGCGCTCGCGCGCAGCAGGTCGCGGAAATTCCCGAGCGCGTGCGCCCGAATCACATCTCGATCATCGGCGGCTTTGAGCCAGCGCGCCTCGGCCTTCGAAGGGTCGATGTTAAAGTGGTCGCTCCAAAAGTTCACCATCACCTCGTAGAGCTGCCGCTCGCTCAGCACGGCGCGCAGCAGCGTCGCCCGCGTGAGGTCCTCGAGCAGCGTCTTGTCCTTGAACTCATAGAGCTCCCCCACCCTCGCCCCGTGATCGCGGAGCGCGGGAAACATTTTCTGAAGCGGGTCGTTCGCGTCGCCCGCGCGGGGAAACAGTTTCCCCGCCGGGTCCGCCAAGCTGTCGAATTCGTGCCGGATCACGCGCCCACACACGTCGTCATCGATCCGCGCGGGGGCGAGTTGCTCTTCGATAAATTTCTCTACGCCCAGCGTCGCCACGCGCGCGTAGTCGCCCGGCCGCGCGCCGAAGGTCAGGCGGTTCAACGCGTGCGACACCGCATCGACCTCCGCGCCGGCCGGCGGCGCGCCGAGGTCAGCGAGCGGGCGCGCGGTCGGCTTGCCGAACCACCGCCGCGCGTCCGTGACGGTTTCCTGCACGCGACCGCAGCCGCTCCCGGTCACGACGACCGCGCCGGCGCCCGTCAAAAGGAACTGTCGCCGCGTGAAATTCACACCGGGATTTCAGGCGCGGGCGCCGGCTTGGACATCCACGACCGCACGAGCGCGCCGAGCCCCGCGAGCAGCGCGAGTGGCAGCCACAGGAAAAACAAGAACGTCAGCGCCAGCACGATGCCGCCGCGCAGCACGCGCCGCCACGGCTCGCTCGCATCACGCGCCGACGCCAGCCCGCCCCCGATGCGCAACGCGAGCCCCGCCGCGCCGGCGAGTCCGGCGAAGATCGTCGCGAGGATGAGGGCCACGCCGAGGATCTTGGCGGCGGGATTCGGCACGCGTTGACTCAACAGCGTGCCCGCCACGAACAGCGGCACCGCGCATGCGACGCCCGCGAGCCAGCACTTCAGCGGCGCCGTCCCGAGATCGGCGGCGCAGCGCGCGACGGCGTTGGGAAACAGCCCCGCCACCGCCAGCCACCACGCCACGAACAGCAGCAGCAGGCCGAGGATCACGAGGACGACCGTGGCGACATCGGCGAGGTTCATGGCGGGGAGACGGGGGGATGCATTCCCCCGCCTCAACACATTTCGCGGCGCTCAGGTTACGGCCCCGACGTTCCGAGTGGCGGGCACGGCGACCCGCCGCGCGAATCACGCCTCCGCCTTCAACTCGATCGGCAGGATAAAGCGTTTCTGCGTGACCGCCGGGTCGCCCGTCGGCGCGTCGAAACGCCACTGGCTGAACGCGGCGACGAGCTGGCGTTTCAGCGCCGCGTCGCTCACCCAGAGGACCTGGATGTCGCGCGGACGTCCGGCCGCATCGAGAGAGAATTCGACGTTGATGACCGCGCCGGAAAAGCTGCGCGGCAGGTCCGTCGGCGTGACGACCGACGCGATGATCGGGCGCGGCTCGGGCGTGATTTTCGTTTCCTTCGGCGTGAAAGCCGAAGCGGTGGAGACAAACGCGGCGCCCGCGAGGGCGGCGGCGACGAGGAGGGATTTCCGATTCATGTTGATGCGGGCTCCGCGAGGGAGCGGGACGTTGGTTTTGAGTGGCCCGGACTTCCGGAGAAATTCCGGATTGGTCGCGAACCATGCGCCCTGTTTTGCACCGCGCGTGCCACCGCTCGCGCGCGTGCGCTAGCCCCTCAGCGCCAGCGATAAGAAAAATTTCCCACCGCGCCCGCCCGCCCACGACCCGGCCCGCGCGCTTCGGTTTTGAAACCCGCGTTTCCCGCTCGCGGGATTTTTCCGACGGCCCCGCCGCGATTTCGGCGCGCGCGCACCGCGTCAGCGCAACATGCCCACATCCGCCAGCCAGGTGCCAAGCAGCTCGGGCCATTTCGCCGCGCCGAGTTTCTCAAAGGCCGGCGTGCGCCCCGTCGCGCCCGTGCCGTGGCCGCCGCGGCGAAACACGTGAAACTCCGCCGAGATTTTCGCTTTGCGCAGCGCGAGGTAATACTCGCCCGCGCCCGTCGCGAGGCCGTCGTCGTCATTGATAAACAGGAACGTCGGCGGCGCATCCTTCGCGATCGGCGTCGTGGCGCCGACGTAGGCCGGGTAGCCGAGCACGGCGAAGTCGGGCCGCGTCGCCGCATCGAACGTGTTTTCCGCCAGCGCCGCGAGATGCCCGCCCGCCGAGAAGCCCATCACGCCCACGCGCGCCGGATTCACGCCCCACTCCGCTGCGCGCCCGCGCACCACGCGAATCGCCTGGTGCATATCGGCGAGCGACTCGACTTCCGTCTTGTAGGTCGAGCCCTCGGCGCGCGCGAGCCGACTGCGCAGCACAAACGCCGCGAGCCCGAGCGCGTTCATCCGCTTCGCCACCCACTCCCCCTCGAGATCCACGACGAGGTAACGGTGCGCGCCGCCCGGCGCGATGATGACGGCCGCGCCGGTCGCCTTCTCTTTCGGCGGCAAATAAATCGTCAGCGACGGCACGTGGATATCCGTCACGCGGTGAAACGCATCCGGCGTCCCGCCCGCGACCCAGCGCTCCGGGGCGTCCTTGCCCTCGGAACCCGGCGCGACGCCCGGCCAGATTTTCACCATCGGCGCATCCGTCTTGAATGCCTCTGCCGCCGCCACGAGCGCCGCGCCGAAAAATGCCAGAGCGAAAAACTTCATCGGGGTTGGGATTTTCACGCAGCAGAGATCGCCGTCGCCGCCCGCCGAGTCGAGCGTCGAGCCGGTTTTCGTTTTGCCCGCTCGCCTCCACGCCCTCAACTCTCAGCCCTCAACTCCCACCCTCCCCCACCCCATGACCCTCGCTCAAACGATGTCCGCCCTCGCCGCGAAAGGCAGCGAGTCCTCCAAGAAACTCCTCCTCAAGCACGGCGCCCGCGAGCCGTTCTTCGGCGTGAAAATCGCCGACCTCAAGCCGCTCCACAAGCAGCTCAAGGGCAACCAGGCCCTCGCGCTCGAGCTCTACGCCACCGGCAACGGCGACGCCCAATACCTCGCCGGCATGATCGCCGACGGCGCGAGGATGACGCCAGCCCAACTCCACCAGTGGGCCGACACGCCGAACTGGAACATGATCGCCGGCTACACCGTCGCGTGGGTCGCCTCCGAGCATCCCGACGCCGTCGCCCTCGCCACGAAGTGGATCGACTCGAAAAAGGAACTCACCGCCACCGCCGGCTGGAGGACCCTCGGCGCGCTCGCCGCCACCGTCGCCGACGAGAAACTGCCCGTGAAACAATTCGCCGCGCTCCTCGACCGCGTCGTAAGAACCATCTCCGCCGCGCCCGACGACGTGCGCCTCGCGATGAACGCCTTCATCATCGCCGTCGGCACCTACGTCGCCCCGCTCGGCGACCAAGCGATTGCGACCGCGCAGAAAATCGGCCGCGTCGAGGCCGACATGGGCGACACCGCCTGCAAGATCCCCGACGCCGCAAGCTACATCGAAAAGTCCCGCCGTGGCGCACCAATCGCGCCGAAACGGAAAACCGTGCGCTGTTAGCGCGGCGACGTAGCGGCGGGCGTCCCTGCCCGCCGACGCGCTGCGCCGCTGAACAATCTCGGCGGGCACGGACGCCCGCCGCTACGGCTTACCGCACCAGTAACAGCCACGCCTCCGCGCTGGGCTTCGCCACGAACTTCGCGCCGGCGGCGAGTTTCCCGGCCCTCGTTTCGCCCGTGCGCGGATTGAACCAAATCGCCTCCGTCGCCGCGATCGGTTGCGCGAGCGCGATGGCGTTGCCAGCCGCGGAGTAGATCAGCACCGCCGTGCGCGCCGCGTCGGCGAGCGCCCATGCGTCGGCGGCGAGACCGTCCACCGGGCGCATCGTCGGCAGCGCGTCGGCCACGCGCTCGCTCACAAATTTCAGCAGCGCCGCGTCGTCGCGTCCGCCGCGCGGCGCACCGGCCCCGCCGCCCTCCGACACCACCGGCGAGGCGCCGCCGCCCATCAACACCGGGATCGGGCCGAAGCCGCCGTGGCCCGTCAGCACGGCCTTGTCGGGGAAGCGGTCGCGGTAGTCGCGCGTTTGTCGGTAGACAAATTCCGCCGTCGTGCCGATGGGGACTTCGCGGCCGAAGGTGGCGTTGCGGATTTCGCGGAAGGCGAGTTTCCCCTCCCCGTCCGGCGCGAAGAGTTTTCCGTCGGGCAGCACCTGCCAATAGCGCGTGTCGATGATGTCGATGAGCGCCGCGCGCACCGGCTCCGCGAGGATCGCGTCGGTCACGGCCTTGCTTGTCTGCAACTGTTGCCGCACGCGGCGGTCGTGCGCGCGGCCCCACGCGGCGACGGCGTCGACGAAGAACTCCTGAAACGCCCGCGGCCCCGCGAACTGGTAGCCGACCGTGATCACGAAGTTCGGCGCGTCGCCGAGCGTGTCGAGGATGTGGTTGATGTAGCGCGCGTGCAGCTCGCGGCGCACCGGATGCGTCACGTCGAAAAACTCCGCCGCGATGTGGTGGCGATTCTGATTGGGACCTTCCCACGCGGGCGGCTCGGCGAGGCCGACGGCGTTTACGTTGTTCGCCGGGCGCCACGCAAATTCCGCCCAATGCGCGGCGGCCTCAACGAGGTTGTGGTTGTCGTAGGCCTGATGGACGAGGACGAGGCCCCGCTCCGCGCAACGGTCCGCCATCTCGCGCAGCCGCGCAAAATACCACGGGTTGAATTTTGTGAGGTCGTATTTGCTCAGGCCGTCGCTCGCGCGCCCCCGCCCGCTGCGCGCCCACGGCGCCTCGAAAAACGGCCCCCACACCTCTCCGTCCGCGAACATCGTGATGAGGTGGCTGTCGCGCCGGCGGTCATACCACAGGCCGGGATACTCGTAGAAAAACGGCGCGCGCGCCGCGACCATCGTGTCGGTGAGCGCGGCGAGATTTTCCGTGAGTCCGGGGCCGTCGCGGCCCGGCGCCCAGCGCGTGACGCTCGCCGCCGGCCGTCCGCGGTTCGGGATGAGTTGCCCTTGCCAGAGCGCGCTGCCCATCGCGCCGCCGAACAACGCGCGCCCCTCAACGACGAGATAGCCGCCGACGAGCGAGACCGGTTTCCGGCTCGCGGCCACGCGCGTCGTCTCCAACGCGCTCGGCGAGAACGCGACCGCCGCCCGATCCAGCGCGATTGCGGGAACGCGCTCCAGCTTCGCCTCCGCCTGCGCCGTCGCCGCGACCACCGCGAGCGCACGCTCGCCCGCCCGCGCCGCAAGCTGCGCGCGGTAGAGCGACGGCACCTGCACATCAACGACCACGCGGTTCGCCGCGCCGAGCGGATGCTCGACCACGATGCGCCCGGAAGCGGCGCAATTCCACAGCGTGCAATTCGCCGCCGTCCACGACGCACCCTGCGTGCGCTCGCCGAGATTCACGAACGCCAACGCCGCGCCCTCGATCGCCACGCGATCGTAGAGCGCGCCGTTCGCCCAGCTCTCGAACGGCCCGCTGTCCGCGTGCGCCCGCCGCGCCGTGCAGTCGAGAAACACGCTTGGCCCCGCCGCGCAGTGGCCGACGACGAAATCGCGCCCGCCGTCCTCCGCCGTGCAGCGCTGCACGAGCACCTGTTGCCCGCCCACGTAGAAACTCACGCGCCGCCACCCGCCGATTTCGGACACGGGCTCGGCGCTCGCGCAGTCCTCGACCGTCACGGCGCGGGCGCCGCTGGCGACCCACACGCACGAGCTCACGAATCGCCGCGCCGTCACGCGCCGCACCCACGCGTCCTCCACGTGGTCGAGGGAGACGCACATCCACGCGTGCTCCTCGTCGAGCGGGTTCCACGCGCCGACCTCGCTCACGCAGTCGAGGTTTTCCACGCCGACGCGGTGCAACCGATCCGGCCACTCCAACGTGTGCACCGTCGCGCCGCCGAACTTCGCCTCGAGGGCCGTCGTGATCGGCGCGTTGAGCGTGATCGTCTTCGCCGCGCCATCGACGGCCACGACAGTGCGCTCCCACTCGATGTCGCGCGAGCCGGGCGTCCAGTCCGTGCGCGACTCGCGATACTGCCCGGCCACGGAAAACTCGTTCGCCTTGATCGCCTCGATCCACTCGCGGGTGCTCGGCCGCCGCACGAGCACGCGCGCGCCCGCCGCGAGCCCCTCGACGCTCGCAAGGGCGAGCGTCGTCGCGCCGGCCGCGACCACCTCATCGGTCACGCGCACGCCGGCCGCGACGATGCGGTTCGCAGTCGTGCCGCGAATCTCGATGAGCGTGCGGCGCGAGTTGCCCGTCGCGAGCAGCGTCGCGCCTTCGCCGCGCAACACCACACCCGACGCCGCGAGCCGCAGTTGCCCGCCGATGCGAAACGTCCCGCCGCGCAACAGCACCGCACCGCGAAAGCCATCGGCGCCGACCGGAAGTTTCCCCACCGCGTCGAGCGCGCCCTGGACGAGCCGCGTGTCGTCGCCGCCCGAGGGCGCCACGAAAAATTTCGCCGCCACGTCCGGCAACGCGACGCCCCCGCCCCCGTAGCCGGCCGAGGAATAATCGATCACG
>JBEANZ010000234.1:0-3001 GCA_041165185.1 Verrucomicrobiota bacterium
CGCACGTTCGACGCCGCGAAAATCCGCTGGCAGAACGCCCTCTTCGGCGTCGACGCGTTCACCGGCGGTCTCGTCTACAACGACAACCACAACTTCAACAAATCGCACATCAAGCAGGACCACTTCTCCGGTCTCTATTTTAATTTCCCCACGCTCGGAAATCTCACGACCAGCAATCTCGTCGAAGCCTTCGTCTACTCGCGCAACGTCACCGTCGGCAGCGCCCGCGTGAACGTCGATCCCAACAACAATCCCTACGCCGGCGTCGCCGCGCCGTTCCGCAACCCCGCCAAGCAAGACCTCTACACCGCGGGCCTGCGCCTGAAGTCCAAGCCGCTCGCCTACGGCGCGTGGGATCACTCCGTCGAGCTCATGCACCAGTTCGGCAACCGCGCCAACACGGGCCCCGTCGCGCTCTCCGCCGCCGTCGCCGCCGCGCCGCGCCTGCACCAAGACGCCTACGCCGCGATTCTCGCGGGCGGCTACACGTTCACCGAGAGCGCGTGGCAACACCGCCTCGGCCTCACCTACAGCTACGCGTCCGGCGACAAGAGCGCGACCGACCAGACGAGCCAGACCTTCCAAAATCTCTTCGCCACGACGCACCTGCACTACGGTTTCATGGACCTCACGAGCCTCCAAAACCTGCACGACTACCGGCTCACCTACTCCTTTAAGCCGAAGCCCAACATCAGCATCGCGCTCGACTACCACCTGCACCGGCTCGCGCGCACGACCGACAGTTGGTATAACGTCGCCGGAGTCGCCCGCGCCGGTGGTGCCGCCAACCTCGGCACCGGCTACGCGATCAGTCCGAACTTCAGCAAGGCGCTCGGCCAGGAAATCGATCTCGTCGTCGGCTGGCACGTCATCCCCTCCTCGCAAATCGAGATCGGCGTGAGCCGCTACTTCCGTGGCAGCTACATCAAACAGTCGCTCACCACGCTCGGCTCGAAGGACGCCAACTACGTCTACGCGCAGTTCACGTTGAGCCTGTAAAAGTAGGGCAGGGTCTCTGACCCGCCCTCCGTCCGAACACTCAGCGCCCGAAAGGGCGGGTCAAAGACCCCGCCCTACTTTTGCGCGGCCTTCGTTCTCCTCGCCGCCCGGCAATGAACCCCATTCATGCCCCAGGCTAAAATTATTCACACGGCCCATGCCCGCCGTGGCGCGAACGCTGCTAATCACTCCGCGTTCGCGCATGAAAATCTCTCAACTCAAGTCCTCCGGCCACTGGCCCACACTGCTCACGTCGTTTCTCTACTTCGACGTGAGCTTCATGGTCTGGACGCTCCTCGGTGCGCTCGGCGCCATGATCGCGCCCGCGCTCGGGCTCGATGCGCAGCAGAAATTCCTGATGGTCTCGACACCCATCCTCTCGGGGGCGTTTCTCCGCATCGTCCTCAGCCTGGTCGTCGACCGGATCGGCACGAAGACCACCGGCATCATCGCACAGATCCTCGTGATGGCCGGCCTCGCCGTTGCGTGGCAAACGGGACTATCGACGCTCACCCAGACGCTCGTGCTCGGCTGTGTGCTCGGGCTCGCGGGGGCGAGCTTCGCCGTCGCGCTGCCGCAGGCGGGCCGCTGGTATCCGCCACATTTGCAGGGCGTCGTGCTCGGCCTCGCGGGCGCGGGCAACATCGGCGTCGTCATCGATCACCTCGCGGCGCCGCGCATCGCCGCGGCGTGGGGCTGGCAATCGGTATTTGGCGCGGCGCTCATCCCGCTCTCCGCGGCGTTCGTGCTCTACGCAATCTTCTCGAAGGAGCCCCCGGGCGAATTCAAAAAGAAAACGCTCGCCGATTACTGGACGCTGCTGAAGCAGCGTGACGCGCACTGGTTCTGTTTCTTCTACACAATCAGCTTCGGCGGCTTCGTGGGGCTCGCGACCGCGTTCGCGATTTATTTCCGCGACGAATTTGGGCTCGCGCCCGTGCAGGCGGGCGAGGTCGCCGCGTTTTGCACGCTCGTCGGCGCGCTCGGCCGTCCCGTCGGCGGCGCGCTCGCGGATCGGATCGGCGGCATCCGCGCCCTCGGCGTGTTCTTCTCGATCGCGGCGGCGGCGCTCGTGTTCGCCGCGCTCTCGCACAACCTCTGGCTCTGCGGCGCGGGGTTCTTCGTGGCGTCGGGCGCGTTCGGCATGTGCAACGGCTCCGTCTTCCAACTGCTCCCGCAGCGTTTCGCGAAGGACATCAGCGTGATGACCGGACTCGTCGGCTGCGGCGGCGGTATCGGCGGCTTCGTGCTCGGCATGATGTTCGGCTCGTCAAAGGCGCACACGGGCAGCTACGTCACCGGCATTTTCCTATTCGCCGGACTCTGCGGCGTGGCGCTCATCGGACTCAAACTCGTGAAAACCCGCTGGCGCACGACCTGGGGCGCGCTCGCCGCGGCGAGAATCTGAAGGAAAGGCTGAAAAACTGAAGAGCTGAACGGCTGAAGGGCTGAAAATTGGTCGGAGACGCGATTACAGTAGCTCGCGTGGGGGCAAAGTCTAACAAGGCGACGCCGCAGCAGGCTTCAGCCCTCCAGCCTTTCAGTCCTTCAGCCCTTCCCCATGAACGTCCACTCCACCGGCCACGCGCTCGCCTCCGGCGACGAAGCGCCGTGCGACGACGCGTGGCTCGTGCGTGAGCGCGGCGGCGTGACCATCGCCGCCGTGGCCGACGGCATCGGCTCTGCGCGCGAGGGCGGCGCTGCAGCGCGGCGCGCCGTCGAGATGCTCGCCGACTACTGCCTCTCGCGCCCGCGCAACTGGAGCGCGCGCCGCGCGCTCGCCGAATTCGTCGCTCAAATCAACCGCACGCTCCACGCCGAGTCGCTCGCGCGCCACGGCGCGCCCGAGCTCGCCTGCACGCTCAGCGCCGTGCTCGTCGACGACGGCCGTCTCTACGGCTGCAATGTCGGCGACTCGCCCGTCTTCCGCTGGCACTGCGGCGCGCTCGCGCGGCTCTCGGAGGCGCACGTCATCGCCACGCCGGATCTCTCCCACGTGCTC
>JBEANZ010000235.1:0-6040 GCA_041165185.1 Verrucomicrobiota bacterium
TTTCCTAGATGTGTTCGTGGTTCGAGTTTTCGATGTAGAAGGTGTCGATCGCCACGCCGCGTTCGGTGCCGATGCGGGCGAACGTGATGTCGAAGCCGTGATCGCTGATCGTTTTTGCGAGGCGGTAGAGGAGGCCGATTTGGTCGCGGGCCTGCACTTCCACGATGGTGCGTTGCATCGAGAGCTCGTGGTAGACGTCGACCGTCGGGGGGAACGAGCTGTGCAACGCCTCGCCGCCGGCGGGCGCGAGGTAGCGCGCGGCGGCGACTTTCTTCGCCTGCGCGACGATGTCGGGCAGCAGGTCTTTGTTGCCGATGAGGGATTCCTCGACGGTCTTCGCGAATTTTTCCTGCGCGTGGACGCTCGAGACCACGCCGCGCCCGGGTTCGACGACGTAGAAGGTGTCGATCGCGATGTGGTCGGTGCGGGAGATGACCTTCGAGCCGAGGATGTTGAGCCCGGCGACGCTGAACGCGCCGGCGAGTTTGTAGAAGAGGCCGGCGCGATCCCAGGTGACGATGTTGACGACGGTGAGGGAGCGGTTGAGGTCGTCCTGCCAGTCGATGATGGGGCGGAGCGAGCCGACGGAATCCGCGCTCGTGATGGACTTGAGGAGGCGGTGGACCATTTGGATGTGGAGCGCGATCTCGGCGGAGTCGGTGTGCACGAAGTAGCGGTCGGGCAGCAGGCTGAAGTGCGCGTTGATCTCGTCGGCGCTGATGCCGGGGATCGTCTTGGCGATGAGTTCCTGGTGGGTCATTTTTTTGCGGTGGGCGTGGTCCGCGTCGAGGGCGGTGCCGAGGTTGAGGCGCTCCAAGGTGGAGCGGAAAAGGGAGGTGTGCAACGTGTCCTTGTAGCCGTTCCAGAGATCGGCGGCGGTGCCGCGCGCGTCGCAAAACGTGTGGACGTAGAGGTGCCGCAGGCGCTCGGGGTCGCCCGTGAGTTCGGCAAACGCGAGGGAGGTCTGCGGGTCATCGACGTCGCGCTTCTGCCAGAAACGTGCCATCGCGAGGTGATTCTTGATCGTGAAATCGACGAGCGCGCGGCCTTCCGGCGAGACGCCGAGGCGTTCGAGGATCGGGGCCGCGAGGACGGCGCCGCTCTCGGCGTGGCCGCGGATGCCCTCGGATTTGCCGATGTCGTGGAGGAGGAGCGTGAGGTAGAGCAGGGCGGGGTCGGCGAGTTCGCGGAGGACGGCGCGGTATTTTTGCGTGATGGGCTCGGCCTCGGAAAAAATCCGATCGAGTTCGCGGATGGTGTTGAGCGTGTGCACGTCCGCCGTGTAGCGGTGGTAATATTCGTGCTGCACGAGGCAGGTGAGGGCGTCGAACTCCGGGAGAAATTTCCCGAGCACGCCCGCCTCGTGCATGCGCGTGAGCGTGGGGGCGACGGCGCCGGCCTCGGAGAGGATGGCGCGAAAGGTCGCGCTGGCGTCGGCCGAGTGGGCGACTTCGCGGGTGAGGCGGGGGAGGGAGTCGCGGATGAGTTGCGCGAGGTGGAAATCCGGCGGGGCGCCGAGTTGCTGGCTGTGGCGAAACACGCGCAGGAGGCGCACGGGATCGTCGAGGAAGACGTCGGGCGTCTCGGCGGCGAGTTCGCGGCCGCGCATGATGAAACCGTCGACGCGTTTCGCGCGTTGGAAGCGGCCCGCGAGCAGGCGTTCGCGCAGGGTCAGGCCGGCGGTCGCCGAATCGCGCCCGATGCTGAGGGCGAGGCGTTCCTCGATGAGCCGCGACACGCGGAAGATCGTCTGCGCGGCGCGGTAGTAGTCCTGCATGAAGTGCTCGACGCGCGCGAGCATCTCGGCCTCGCGGTAACCGAGCCCCTCGGCGATCTTGGGCTGGAGATCGAGGTTCATGGTGTCGGTCGGCCGCGCGCTGGCGAAGTGGAGCTCGTTGCGCACGCGGAGGAGAAAATCGTAGGCGCGGCGGAAGGCCGCGAGGTCGTCGGCGCGCACGTAGTTTTGGTGGGCGAGGTCGGCGAGGGCGGTGTTGCCGAGTTTCACGCGGGCCATCCAGGCGGCGTTCTGGTAGTCGCGCAGGCCGCCGACGCCGTTCTTGATGTCGGGCTCCTGGTTAAACACCGAGTGGCCCGCCTTGGCGCGCCGGCTCGCCTGATCGTCGAGGCGCGCGGCGATGTAGGCCTTCGGATCCTCGTTGAGATAGTAGCTGCGGTAGGCCTGGGCGAAGGCGTCGAAGAGTTGCGCCGTGCCGGCGACGAGGCGCGCCTCGAGGAGCGCGGTCTTGGACTGGATTTCCTTGCGCGCCTCGACGAACACCTCGTCGACGGTGCGCGTCGAGTGGCCGACCTTCAGGCCGCAGTCCCAGAGCGGGTAGAGGATTTCGTTGGTGAGGTGTTCCTGGAAGGGCTTGACGGCGGCGGGCTTGGCCTTGGCGGGAAAGAGGAACATCACGTCGATGTCGCTCCACGGGCAGAGTTCGCCGCGTCCGTAGCCGCCGAGCGCCACGACCGCCACCGCCGCGGGCAACGGCCCGTGCGCGCGCGCAAACGACTGCGTGGCGTAGGCGAAGAGCCGCGTGAGCAACGCGTCGATGATCTGCGTGCGCTGGTGCGCGATGGTGAGGCCGGAGGCGCCCGCGACGTGGCGCGCGCGCATGTAGGCGGTCTCGTTCTTGAGAAACTCCCGGCACGCGGCCGTGCGCGTGGCGACCGGCGTATCGCCGGCAAACACGAGCCGCTCGTCGGCGTGCTGTTGGAGCAGGGTGGGCATGAAACGCGCAGGGGAACGCAAATCGCGGCGGCGCGCGAGGGGGATTTTTCCGGCGCCGCGATGACGCGGGTTTCCGCGGCGCCGGCTCGATTTGGGATGGCGTCGCCCGCGCGAACGGGTTCACGTGGGAGCGTTTCGCCCGTCGCGCCGCATCCTCCCCGCCCCCCATCCGTCAGCCTTCCCCACGATTCTCGCGCCCACCATGTTGTTGTCTCTTCGCCCTTCCGCCCGCCCGCCCCGTGATTTTGCGCGCCGCGCCGTCCTGCTTGCCGTCCTGTCCGCGTTGGTCGCCCTGACCGGCTGCGGCGAAAAATCCGCCGCGCCGGCGGCGGCCGTGGGCGGAGGCGGGCGCGGTGGCCGCGGCGGTGGGGCCGCTCCCGTCATCGTCGCCCAGGCCCAACGCAAGGTCGTCCCCCTCGTCATCGACGCCATCGGCGTCGTCGAGCCGATCCGCGGCGCCGTCATTCGCTCGCAAATCACGGGCGTGTTGCAGCGCATCGCCATCCAAGAGGGCCAGGAGGTGAAGCAGGGCGACCTCCTGTTTGAAATCGACGCGCGCCCCTTTCAAAACACCTACGCCTCCGCGCAGGCCGACCGCGAAAAAATCCGCGTCCAACTCGAAAACGCCCGCGCCCAGCTCGAGCGCTACCGCAATCTCCAGCGCGACCAGCTCGTCTCGAAGGAGCAGTTCGATCAAATCGCCGACACCGAGCGCGTGCTCGCGGCCCAGGCGCTCTCCAGCGAGTCCGCCGTCGCCAACGCCAAGCTCCAGCTCGACTACTGCTCCATCCGCGCCCCCGTCTCCGGCCGCAGCGGCAACCTCGGCGTCCGTGAGGGCGACCTCGTCCGCGCCAACGACCTCGGCACGATGATCACCCTCTACCAACTCAACCCCATCTACGTCACCTTCGGCATCCCTCAGCACCACCTCGGTTCGCTGATGCGCTATCGCGAAGCCGGCGTGCTCAAGGTGCGCGTCATCCCGCCCGGCGGCGACGAGCTCGCCGAGTTCGGCGAACTCACCTTCGTCGACAACACCGTCGATCCCTCGACGGGCACGCTGAAACTTAAGGGCACGTTCCTCAACGAGCGCCGCCGCCTCTGGCCCGGGCAGTTCGCCACCGTCGCCGTCACGCTCGCGGACCCCGAGGTCCTCACCGTCCCCGCGAGTGCGATCCAGACCGCGCCCAACAGCCAGCACGTCTTCGTCGTCACCGCCGAACAAAAAGCCGAGTTGCGCCCCGTCGTCGTCGAACGCAGCGACGGCACCGTGGCCGTCATCGCCAAGGGCCTCACCGAGGGCGAGACCGTCGTCATCGACGGCCAGCTCCGCGTCATCTCCGGCGGCTCCGTCACCGTCAAGGATCCCGCCGCCACCGGTGGCCGCTCCGGCAAAGAGGGCGGCGCCAAGGGCAAGGACGGCAAAGGCAAGGGCAAGAAAAAGGAACCGTGAACATCCCCGAACTCTTTATCCGCCGCCCGGTGATGACGACCCTCGTCACCGCCGCGATCTCGATCTTCGGGTGGATGGCCTACCTGAAACTCCCCGTCAGCGATCTACCCAACATCGATCAGCCGACCATCAGCGTCTCCGCCAGCCTCCCCGGCGCCAGCCCCGAGACGATGGCCGCCTCCATCGCCACGCCGCTCGAACAACAGCTCTCCACCATCGCCGGCATCGAGTCGATGACGTCGACCAGTTCCCTCGGCAGCACGTCGATTTCGCTCACGTTCAGCCTCGACCGCGACATCGATGGCGCCGCGCAGGACGTGCAGTCAGCCATCTCCGCCGTCGCGCGCCGCCTCCCGCAGGAGATGCCCGCGCCGCCGTCCTTCCGCAAATCCAACTCCGCCGACGATCCCGTCATGCTCCTCGCGCTCACCTCCGCGACCATGCCGATGTCCGAGGTCAACGAGTGGGGCGAGACCGTCCTCGCCCAACGCATCTCCATGATCGACGGCGTCGCGCAGGTGCAGGTCATGGGCTCGCAGAAATACGCCGTCCGCGTCCGCCTCGATCCCCGCGCGCTCGCCGCGCGCGGCATCGGCATCGACGAGACGCGCGCCGCCCTCACCGCCAACAACGCCAACCTCCCCGCCGGCACCATCGACGGCGCCAGCAAGGCCGTCACCCTCATCGCCACCGGCCAGCTCAAGAGCGCCGACGGCTTCAAGAAGATGATCGTCAGCTACCGCAACGGCGCCGCCGTGCGCCTCGCCGACGTCGCCAACGTCGTCGACGCCGTCGAAAACGAGAAGAGCGCGAGCTGGTTCCTCAACCGCGATCCCAACCGCCTCCAGTTCGGCTCCGGCCCCGCCGTCGATAATGAGACCCGCTCCATCATCCTCTTCGTCCAACGCCAGCCGAACACCAACACGATCAAGATCGTCGACGGCATCAAGGCCTTGCTCCCCTCGTTCCGCACGCAGCTCCCCGCCGGCGTCAGCCTCGACATTTACAGCGACCGCTCCGTCGCCATCCGCGAGTCCGTGCACGACGTGAAGTTCACGCTCCTCCTCGCGATCCTCCTCGTCGTGCTCGTGATCTTTTTGTTCCTGCGCACGCTCTCCGCGACGATCATCCCCAGCATCGCGATGCCCATCGCCGTGGTCGGCACGTTCGCCGTGATGTATTTCTGCGGCTTCAGCATCGACAACCTCTCGCTGCTCGCCCTCACGCTCTCGGTCGGCTTCGTCGTCGACGACGCCATCGTGATGCTCGAGAACATCGTCCGCCACATCGAGGCCGGCGAACACCCGATGGCCGCCGCGTTGAAAGGCTCCCGCGAGGTCGGCTTCACGATCCTCTCGATGACGATCTCGCTCGTGGCGGTGTTCATCCCGGTGCTCTTCATGGGCGGCATCATGGGGCGCCTGCTCCACGAGTTCGCCATCACGATCAGCGCCGCGATCCTCGTCTCGGGCTTCGTCTCGCTCACGCTCACGCCGATGCTGTGCAGCCGCTTCCTCAAGCCGGCGAAGCACGGCGTGACGCACGGCCGCTTCTACACGGGGATGGAGCGCGTGTTCGACGGCAGCCTGCGCCTCTACGAACGCACGCTGAAGGCGGCGCTCAAGTTCCACCGCTTCACGATGCTCATCGCGTTGAGCACCGTCGGCCTGACCGTCTGGCTGATTGTCGTCATCCCGAAGGGCTTCATCCCGACGGAGGACACCGGCCGCATCCAAATCACCACCGAGGCCGCGCAGGACGTGTCGTTCGAGGCGATGGTCCGGCACCAGCGTGCGGTCATGGCCGCGGTCGCAAAAAATCCCTACGTCAACGATCGCTCGTCGATGATGGGGTCA
>JBEANZ010000236.1:0-3853 GCA_041165185.1 Verrucomicrobiota bacterium
CGCGACCGCTCGCGACGCTCGTGTTTCCCGAATCGCAGCCCGATGCGCGCGACATGCGCGAGGCCTTCGCCGCCTCCAGCGATCGGCTCACGGTGCTCTCGCGGCTGCGCGCGACGCGCGGGATGGCCGCCGCGCCCGACACGCTGCTCGTCGTCACGACGCCCGCGGCGCTCCTCCAGGCCGTGCCGGCGCTCGAGGAATTCGCGACGCGCGAACTCACCCTCGCGCGCGGGCAGACGCAGCCGTTCGCCGCGTTGCTCGAGCTGCTCCAAAAACTCGACTACGATTCCGAGGCCGTCTGCGAGGCGCCCGGCCACTACGCGGTTCGCGGCGGCATCGTCGACCTCTACCCCGTCACCGCGAACCGCCCCTACCGCCTCGATTTTTTCGGCGACGAAATCGAGTCCATCCGCGAATTCGATCCCGTCACGCAGCGCTCGGGCGCGAGCGTGGAGAGCGTGAAACTCTCCGCCTCGCCGCGCGTGAAACTCGGCGAGTCCACCACCGGCCTCGCGGATTATCTCTCGCCCGCGACGCACCTGCTCTTCGTCGAGCCGGCGGCGCTGGACGAGGAGTTTTCCGCCTTCGCGCGCGAGGGCCGCGACGCGCTCACGCCGCTGCTGGCAAAATCCGCCGCGCACTTCGCCGTGAGCGATCTCGACGAGGCGAGCGCGCTCTTCGAGACGGCGGAGACGGAAATCACGTGGGACACCGAGAGCCTCGCGCACCACCGCCGCTACGCGGACGACGGGCTCGTCGCGCAGGAACGGCTCGTGGCCGAGGAGGAGGCGCGGCGGAAATTTTTCCACCAAGTCGCCGCGTGGGCGAAGGCGGGCAACGCCATCGCGTTCGTCGCCTCGAAGGACGGCGAGGAGCAGCGCCTGCGCGAGATCCTCGCGGAGGACGCCGCGTTGAAAAAAATGAAGCCGCGCTTCCTGCGCGGGACGTTGAACGAGGGGTTTCGGGTGACGTTTCGGGACGGGGCGGGATTGATGGAGCCGGGGCGCCCCCGCCCCGTTTCGGCGGAACGCGGCGAGGGCGCCGCGGCTCCAGCGTCGGCGCGCGGCCTCGTCGTCGTCACCGAGACCGAAATCTTCGGCCGCCAACGCCAGCGCCGCCCCGCGCTCAACCCGCGCGTCTCCGCGCAGCGCGCGCAAATCGACCAGCTCCTCGACTTCGCCGAGCTCGTCGAAGGCGACTTCGTCGTGCACCTCCAGCACGGCATCGCGCTGTTCCGCGGGCTCACGAAACTCGACACCGCCCAGGGCGTGCGCGAGGTGATCTCGTTGGAGTTCGACGAGCACGTGACGCTCCACGTGCCGCTTCAGGAGTCGCACCTGATCAGCCGCTACGTGGGCCTCAGCAAGGCGCGACCGCAGCTCGGGCGCATCGGCTCCGGGCGGTGGGAAAAAGCCCGCGCCGCCGCCGAGCGCGCCACCGTCGATCTCGCGGCGGAGTTGCTGCGCATCCACGCCGCGCGCGAGGCGCAGCCGGGCCACGCGTTTGCCGAGGACACCACGTGGCAGAAGGAGTTCGAGGCCTCGTTTCCCTTCACCGAGACGCGCGATCAACTCCGCGCGATCGCCGAGTCGAAGGCCGACATGGAGAAAACGCGCCCGATGGACCGGCTCATCTGCGGCGACGTGGGCTTCGGCAAGACCGAGGTCGCGATCCGCGCGGCGTTCAAGGCCGTGCAGGGCGGGCGGCAGGTCGCCGTGCTCGTGCCGACGACCGTGCTCGCGCAGCAGCACCTCAACACCTTTCGCGAACGCATGGCCGGCTACCCGCTCGCGATCGAGATGGTGAGCCGGTTTCGCACGAAGGCGGAGACGAAAAAAATCCTCGCCGCCGTCGCCGCCGGGCAGGTGGACATCCTGGTCGGCACACACCGGCTGCTCCAGGGCGACGTGGTGTTCAAGGAGCTCGGGCTCGTGGTAATCGATGAGGAGCAGCGGTTCGGCGTGCAACACAAGGAGCGGTTCAAGGCGATGCGCGCGACCGTCGACGTGTTGTCCATGAGCGCCACGCCGATCCCGCGCACGCTCTACATGGCGCTCACCGGCGCGCGCGATCTCAGCGTGATCGAGACGGCGCCGACCAACCGCCACCCGATCCAGACCATCGTCAAAACCTACGACGAAAAAATCGTGGTCGACGCCGTGCGCCACGAGATCCGGCGCGGTGGGCAGGTGTTTTACCTGCACAACCGCGTGCAATCGATCGACCTCGTCGCGGCGCGGCTGCGGCAGTTGCTGCCCGATCTTACCGTCGGCGTCGGGCACGGGCAGATGGGCGCGGACGAGCTGGAGCGCGTGATGACGGAGTTCGTCGCGGGCCGCTACCATGTGCTCGTCTGCACGACGATCATCGAGAGCGGCCTCGATATCCCGAACTGCAACACGATCCTGATCGAGGGCGCGGATCGGTTTGGGCTCTCGCAGCTCTACCAGTTGCGCGGGCGCGTGGGGCGGTTCAAGCACCAGGCCTACGCCTACCTGCTGCTCCACCGCCACACGCGGCTGCTCGAGGTCGCGCGGCAGCGGCTCACCGCGATGCGCCAGCACAACCAGCTCGGCGCCGGCTTCCGCATCGCGATGCGCGATCTCGAGCTGCGCGGCGCGGGCAATCTCCTCGGCGCGGAGCAGAGCGGGCACATCGTGGGCGTGGGCTTCGAGCTGTATTGCCAGTTGCTCCGCCAGTCGGTCGCGCGGCTCAAGGGCGAGAAAACCGCCGCCGCGATCCGGGCCAACGTGAAGCTGGATTTCGTGTTCGTGGGCGAGAGCGCCGCCACGGCCGACGCCGCGCGCGGCCGGCACCACGACAGCTACACCGCGATCCGCGACGCCGAGGAGGGCGAGTCGGTCCCGGTCGCGCGCATCCAGGCGCGCATCCCGTCGAGCTATCTCGCGGAGACGCGGCTGCGCGTCGATTTCTACCGGAAGCTGGCGCTCGCGGACGGGTTGCCCCCGCTGAAACAAATCGAGGACGACCTGCGCGATCGGTTCGGGAAATTCGGCGACGAGGTGAAGGCGCTGCTGCTCGTGACGGAGATTCGCGTGCGTGCGGAACAAAAGGGGATTCTCTCCGTCGAAACCGAAGCCGCCCGCCTGAAGTGTCTCCGACACAGCGGTCGCCGCGACGACTGGGTGCAAGTGGGCGCCCGGTTTCCGAGGTTGACCGCTCCGAAGCCCCTCCTACGGTTGCGCGAAATTATTTCCTTCCTGAACAACCTGCCGAATCCATGACGCTCCGCCGCAGTTCCGCCCTTGTCGCGGCCGCCCTTGCCCTCGCCGCCGGCGCCGCCGCGCAGACCCCGCCCGCCCCGTTTCCCACCGCCGGTGCCGGCCTCAATACGCGGTTCGAAAATGGCATCGTCGCCGTCGTCGAGGAAAAGATTATCACCGTGGCCGACGTGCAGCGCGAAATCTCGCCGCTGCTCAAGGGCATCCAGGAAACCTCCCGCAACCAGCAGGAGTTCGACCAGAAACTCCAGCAGCTCGAGGACAGCGTCATTCAGGACCTCGTCGACCGCGTGCTCATCATCAAGGAATTCAAGAAGGACGAGAAGAAGCACATCCCCGAGGCCATCATTGAGAAGCAGATCGCGGACACGCGCAGCGAGCAGTTCGACAACGACCGTTCCAAGTTCCTCGCCTACCTCCGCGCCCGCGGCCAGACGATCCGCGAATACCGCCGCGAGGTGGAGGAAGACATCATCTACAACTACATGCGCCAACAGCAGCGCAAGTCGCAGAGCATGGTGAGCCCCGTGCGCATCGAGACTTTTTACACCGAAAACAAGGACCGGTTTTACCAGGAGGACGGCGTGCACCTGCGCCTCATCCAGCTCACC
>JBEANZ010000237.1:0-16467 GCA_041165185.1 Verrucomicrobiota bacterium
CCGCCGAAATCGCCGCCGTCTACGACGACATCACAATGGATGTCGGTCTCGTCAAAGTTACCGTCAGCGGCAGCGCCGGCGGGCACAATGGCGTCGCGAGTCTGCTCGCCCACGTCGGCGAAGGCTTCGCCCGCTACCGCCTCGGCATCGGCCCCAAATCACCCGCGCAGATGGACCTCAGCGACTTCGTCCTCGGAAAATTCACCTCGGAACAACACCTTCTTCTCAACCAACAACTCGCCTCCCACGTGCAAGGCCTCGAACTGCTGCTCACCCGCGGCGCCGATGCCGCCATGAACCAGCTCAATCGCAGAGATCCAAAATGAACGCCACCACCCGCAACTACCGCGCCTCCTTCATCCTCGATAACCGCGGCAAGGAAGACACCGTCGAGCAGCTCGTCGAAGGTGTGAAAAAGGAAATCGTCGCCGTCCAGGGCGCGGTCGCCTCCGTCGACACCGTCGGCAAGAAGGACTTCGTCCGCGTGACCGACAAGAAATTCACCAGCGCGCATTACGTGCAGGTCAAGTTCTCCGCCCCGGCCGGCGCCCCCGCGCAATTGCGCGAGCGCCTCCGCCTCAACCCCAGCGTCTACCGCACCTTCATCCAGTCGGCCTGAACACGAGGACAACGGACGAGTGATCGACAGGCCGAGGGAGTAGAATGCGCCGCCGGATAATTCCGGCCCGTTTGCTTCCCGGTCATCGGCCTCTCGTCCTTGGTCCCTCGTCTTTGGTCTGCCGCCCCTTCTCCCCATGCCCGCCCTCAACAAAGTCCTCCTCATGGGCAACCTGACCCGCGACCCCGAGTTGCGCGTCACGCCCAAGGGCACCCCCATCTGCCAGTTCTCCCTCGCGATCAACCGCAGCTTCAAGATGGAGTCCGGTGAGACCCGCGAGGAAGTCACCTACGTCGACGTCGAGGCTTGGGGCAAACAGGGCGAGACCATCGCGAAATACGTCACCAAGGGCCGCCCCCTCTACGTCGAAGGCCGCCTTCGCCTCGACCAGTGGGAGGACAAGAACACCAAGGAAAAACGCAGCCGCATGAAAATCGTCCTCGAGAACTTCCAGTTCCTCGGTGACGGCCGCGGCGGCGCGGGTGCGGGCGGCGCTCCCGGCGCCGCTTCCGCCGCCCCCTCCTCCGGCGGCGAATTTGATCAGGCCGCCCCACCCGAGCGCCACTCTCCTCCCGCGCGCAGCGCCCCAAAGCCCGGCGCACAGGAAAATCTCGACGAAGACGTGCCCTTCTAGGCCGCCTCCGAAAACCCATCGTAGCGGCGCCCTCCACCGGCGCCGTCGGCGGCAAGTGCCGTCGCGACACCCGACAACCACCACCACCGCTCGCGCGGAACACTCCACCAACCAAACACCATGGCTCACACAGAAATCCTCCTCGTCAAACCCGTCGAAGGCCTCGGCGGCGAAGGCGACCAAGTCAAAGTCCGCGCCGGCTACGCCCGCAATTTCCTCCTCCCGCGCAAGATCGCGGTGCCGCTCACCGCGGCCAACCGCAAGCACGTCGACGCGCTCAAAAAACGCCGCGCCGAACGCGAGGCCGCCGACCTCAACGGCGCGCAGGAACTCTCCAAGAAGCTCGAGAAGACGAGCCTGGCGTTCGCCGTGAAGACTGGCGAGGGCGGCAAGATGTTCGGCGCGATCACCGCCGCCGACATCCACGAAAAACTCACCGCCCAGGGCTTCGCGCTCGACAAGAAACGCGTGCACCTCTTCACCCCGGTGAAAACCCTCGGCCGTCACGCCGTCACGATCAAGCTGCACGCCGACGTCTCCGTCGAGGTCAGCTTCGACATCGTCTCCGAGAACCCAATCGAGCCGGCCGCCGTCGAGGCGCCGCCCCGGGTCGAGAATTACGAGCGCCCCTACGAGAAGCCCGAGCGCAAGCCGCGCCGGGACTAACCCGCCCGTCCGCCTGTTTCTGGCCGCGTCCGACGCACGGACGCGGCCTTTTTTTTCCGGCGAATGAAATGTGCACAAGCAGTTGTTGCGCGTCCCATCGCCACCCGTTGACTCGCCGACTCCCGCATGGCCGAAGAAGGTAACAGCCCCCCTCCACGTTCCGCCGCCCCCGTCGGCCGCACGCTGCCGCACAGCCTCGAGGCGGAGGAATACCTCCTCTCGTGTTGCCTGCTCGACGGCGCCGACGTGCTCTCGCGCTGCCTCGAAGCGCGCCTGCGGCCCGAGTCATTTTACGATCCCAAGCACGGTATTATCTTCGAGCGCCTCCTCGACCTCTACAACCGCCAGCAACCGATCGAACTCTCGGTCGTGGCGGAGGAGTTGAAGACGGCGAAGCAGCTCGAGACCATCGGCGGCTACGCGTTTCTCATGCAGGTGTCGGCACGCATCCCGACGACCGCGCAGTCCGGCTACTTCATCGACAAGGTCCGCGAGCAGTCCCTCCTCCGCGAAATCATCCGGTCCGCCACCGGCGCCGTCGAGGATTGCTACAACTTCTCCGGCGGCATCGACGAATTTGTCGATCAGGTCGAGACCCGTATCTTTGGCGTTACGCAAAACCGCGTCAGCGAGAGCGCCAAGCCCATGCGCGAGCCCACGCGCGAGGCCATGAACGTCATCACGAAAATGATGATGAAAAAGGGCGAGCTCACGGGCGTCCCCTCCGGTTTCAAGGACCTCGATGCGCTCCTCTGGGGTTTCCAACGCCAGGAAATGATCATCCTCGCCGCGCGGCCCTCGATGGGAAAGACCTCGCTCGCGCTGAATTTCGCCGAGTTCGCCGCGATGCCCCGCACCGGCGAGCCCTTCGGCACGCTTGTGTTCTCGCTCGAAATGAGCGCCTCGCAGCTCGCGTTGCGCATGTTGTGCTCCCGCGCCCGCGTGAACATGAAGCTCCTCCGCGACGGCCTGCTCTCGAAAAACGGCGAGGAACAAAACCGCCTCCTCGAAGCCGCCAACGATTTTTCCAAGTCCCCCATCTTCATCGACGATTCCAGCGCCCTCTCGATCATGCAGCTCCGCGCGAAGGCGCGCCGCATCCATGCCCGCCACCCGCTCGGCTTCATCATCGTCGACTACCTCCAGCTCCTCAGCCCGACCGACGGCAAGATGCCCCGCGAGCAGCAGGTCGCCGAGGCCTCGCGCGGATTAAAATCACTCGCGAAGGAACTCAACGTCCCCGTCCTTGTATTATCCCAACTCAACCGCTCATCGGAAAAGGAGAACCGCACGCCCAAACTGGCGGACTTGCGCGAATCCGGCTCCATCGAGCAAGACGCCGACGTAGTTCTCATGCTCGCCCGACCCAAAGATGCCGACGAAAAATTCCAGGTAGCCGCCGACTCCGCCGAGTTAATCGTTGCCAAGCAGCGCAACGGCCCGGTAGGAGATTTGAAACTCACTTTCCTTCGAGACATCACCCGCTTTGAAAACTTCCATCAGTAGTCCGGCGCGCCGGACGGCCGCATTAATCTTTGTTGCAGGGTTGGTTCTGGGGGCGGGCGGGGGACCGATCCGGGCCCAGGGCCTCGGCCCGCTCGGCGCAGCCGCGCCGCAAAAAGCCGAGCCGGCGCCCGCCCTGAAGTGCGGCACCATCACCGTCAAGTTTGTCGGCACCGCCAACGTCAACGAGCAGGTCGTCCGCGCCAACATGCAGCTGCGCGAGGGCGGCGAGTTCGATGGCAACATGCTCGACCGGGACCTGCGCTCGCTCTACCGCACCGGCCTTTTCGAGCTCATCGAGTTCAAGCAGGAGACGGCCGACGCCGCCGGCCAGACCTTCAACTTCGTGATCGAAGTGACGCCGAAGTTCCGCGTGTTCGCCGTGCGCTTCGAGGGCAACACCAAGGTGAAGAGCGCCGCGCTGGAGAAGGTCGCCAAGACCAAGCCCAACCTCGCCCTCGACGAACGCCAGGTAAAGGACGACCAGGAAAAACTCCGCGAAGACTACCAGAAAAAGGGTTACAATCAGGTCGTTATTTCCTACGCCATCGAGAAGGACCGCGCCGGCGGTTTCGGCACCGTTATCTTCAAGATCCGTGAAGGCGCCAAGGTGAAGATCGCCGACGTGAAGTTCACCGGCAACGCCCACGTCAAACCCTCCAAGCTGAAGGGCGAAATGGAGACCAAGAAGTGGTGGATGTTCTCCTGGCTCACCGGCTCCGGCCGCTTCAAGGACGACCAGTTCGAGGACGACCTCGACAAACTCCGCGACTACTACCGCGAACAGGGCTACCTCGACGTGGAAATCCCCGCCGACAAGGTCACCTTTTCCTACCCGACGCCCGAAAAGCTCGTCCTCGTCATCGACATCACCGAGGGCAAACAATACCGCGTCGGCGAAATCACCTTCTCCGGCAACAAGCTCTACGCCTCGACGCTCCTCACGCGCGTCGCCCGCGTGAAACGCGGCATGGTCTTCGCCCCCTCCAAGGTCGACAAGGATCAGGGCCGCATCGAGGACTTCTACGGCAAGGACGGCTACCTCGACACCCGCGTCCGCATCCAGCGCAAGCCCAACACCTCGACCGGCAACCTCGACCTCGAATACCTCGTTCAGGAGAGCGAGAAGTTCAACGTCGAGTCCATCGTCATCGAGGGCAACACCAAGACCAAGAGCACCGTCATCCTCCGCGAAATCGTCCTCGGCCCCGGCGATGTCTTCAGCACGATCCTGATGAAGATCAGCCAGGCGCGCCTTGAGAACACCCGCTTCTTCGAGTCCTCCGAAATCGCCCCCCAGGAAACAAACATCCCCGGCCGTCGCAACATGCGCATCGCCGTCCGCGAAGGCCGCACGGGCAACCTCACGTTCGGCGCGGGCTTCAGTTCGCTTGAACGCGCCACGCTTTTTGCCGAGGTCTCGCAGTCGAACTTCGACCTCTTCAATCGCCGCTCTTTCTTCCAGGGCGACGGCCAGAAATTCCGCCTCCGCATGCAGATCGGCTCGCTCTCCAGCGAGGTCGTCCTCGCGTTTGACGAGCCGTGGCTCTTCCAAAAACGCCTCGGCATGGGCTTCTCGATTTTCCGCCAGAGCTCCGAATACAACAGCTCCTTCTACACCCAGATCGAGACCGGCGCCGAGGTCCACCTCCGCAAAAATCTCTTCGAGCTCGTCAACGGCCAGCTCGGCTACACCTACGAAATCGTCAACATCAAGGACGTCTCCGCCTCCGCCTCCAACACCATCCGCACGCTCTCCGGCAACAACGCCCTCTCGATGCTCACCTTTCAGCTCGAGCGCGACACCCGCGACAAGATCATCAACACCACCAACGGCAACCGCATCGAGATCAACACCACCCTCGCCGGCGGCCCGCTCGGCGGCAGCAAGATTAACAATTTCTACAACGTTGAGTTCCGCGGCTCGCAGTTCTTCCCGCTCTTCGAGACGCAGGCGCAGGTCATCAGCCTCATCGGCCGCGGCGGCGTCGTGCAGAACTACGGCAAGAGCACCGACGTGCCCTACTACCGCAAGTTCTACCTCGGCGGCCCCACCGACTTGCGCGGCTACGAATTCCGCACCATCAGCCCCCGCGACACCTCCGGCGAGGTCGTCGGCGGCAAATCCTACGGCTTCTTCAGCGCCGAGTATTCCGCCGACATCGTGAGCCCGATCCGCTTTGCCGTTTTCTACGACGCGGGCTTCGTCAACCGGAAGGCCTACGACTTCAACGCCGCCGAATACGCCGACAACTTCGGCGTCGGCCTCCGCCTCTTTGTCGCCGGTTCCCCGCTCAGCCTCGACTTTGGCATTCCCATCAAGGGCCCGAAAGACGCCAAGAAGGGCAACCAGTTCAATTTTTCCTTTGGCACCCGCTATTGATTGTGTTCCGTTGCCCGCTTTTCCGTCACCAACCTACCATGAAAAAATCCGTTCAAACCCTCTTGGCCGTCGTGGCCCTTGGCGCGTTTTCGCTCGCCGCCAGCGCGCAGCCCGCGCTCAAACTCGCGGTCGTTGACATCGCCAAACTCTACGACGCCCATCCCAAGACCGTCGAATACATGGCCAAGCTGCAGGAGGACCAGAAGAAGGCTGACGACGAAATCAGCGCCATGAACACCGCCGGCAACGGCGTCGTCGACGAATACAAGGCCCTCGTCGAGCAATCCAACAACCCCGCCCTCACCGCCGACGCCAAGGGCAAGGCGCAAGCCGCCGCGCAGGCCAAGTTGGGCGAAATCGAGAAGCGCAAGGGCGATCGCGACCAGTTTTTCCAGAACACCCGCAGCTCCCTCGGCCAGCGCCTCCAGAATTTCCGCAACCTAATGCTCGAGGACATTAGCAAGGTCACCACCGACGTCGCCAAGCGCAAGGGCGCCACCCTCGTCATCGACAAGTCCGGCCCCTCCGGTTGGAGCATCCCCAACATCATCTACGCCGACGCCGCCTACGAAATCACCGACGACGTCCTCGCCGAAATCAAGAAGGCCAATCCCGCCGCCGCCGCGCCCACCGCTCCCGCCACTTCGGCTGCCCCGACCATCACGGTCCCCGGCCTCGCTCCGACGAAGAAGTAATCTTCCCGAGCCCGACTCCGCTCACCAGCCCCGCCGAATTTTCGGCGGGGCTTTTTGTTGCCCGCCACCGCCGCGTTGCGGCCGGCTCGCCTTTCGTCCTTGGCGGTCCCGCGTCCCGCGACTATCAACCTCCCCGCCGCCGGGCGCCTCCCGTGTGTCGGCGCCCCAGGTCGGAGCGCCGGTCGACCCGCAACCAATTCGTTTCCCCTCCCCATGCCCCTCCTCGTCAAAAACGGCGAAATCGTCACCGCCGATTCCCGCTACACCGCCGACATTTTCTGCGCCGACGAAACCATCACGCGCATCGGCCGCGACCTCCCCGCGCCCGCCGGCACCGAGATCATCGACGCGCGCGGCAGCTACGTTTTCCCCGGCTTCATCGATCCGCACGTCCACATCTACCTCCCGTTCATGGGGACGTTTTCCAAGGACACCTACGTCACCGGCTCGCAGGCCGCTCTCGTCGGCGGCACCACCACGCTCATCGAGATGTGCTGCCCCGCGCGCAAAGACGACGCCCTCGCCTCCTTCGACCTCTGGATGGCCCAGGCCGTCGGCAAGAGCGCGTGCGATTTTTCCTTCCACATGGGCGTTACCAAATTTGACGCCACCACCGAGTCCCAGCTCCGCGAGATCGTAAAGCGCGGCATCAGCTCCTTCAAAATCTTCCTCGCCTACAAGGGCGCCTTCGGGATCGACGACACCGAACTCTACCGGACGCTCAAGCTCGCGAAGGCACTCGGCGTCGTCGTCACCGCCCACTGCGAAAACGAGACCCTTGTCGCCGAGCGTTGCCGCGAACTCCTCGCCGCCGGCAAAACCGATCCCGCGCAACACCACGAGAGCCGCCCGCCCCTCGTCGAGGCCGAGGGCGTTCACCACCTTCTCACGTTCGCCGAGCTCACCGGCGCCGCGACCTACATCGTCCACCTCTCGTGCCAAGAAGCCCTCGACCAAGCCATCGCGGCCCGCCAACGCGGCGTGCGCGTCGGCATCGAGACGCTCATCCAATACCTCACGCTCGACAAGACCCACGCCGAGCGCCCGAAGTTCGAGGGTGCGAAATACGTCATGTCGCCCCCGCTTCGCGACGCCCGCAATCAGGCCGTGCTCTGGGCCGGCCTCCGCGACGGCCTCGTCAACACCGTCGCCACCGACCACGCGCCCTTCGATTTCAAGAAACAGAAACCGATGGGCAAAACCGATTTCACGAAAATCCCCAACGGCATCCCCTCCCTTGAGGAACGCGTCAACCTCCTCCACACCTACGGGGTGCGCGCCGGAAAAATCGACCTCCACACGATGGTCAACGCCGCCAGCACCGCCGTCGCGAAACAGTTCGACCTCTTCCCGCGCAAGGGCGCCATCCAACCCGGCGCCGACGCCGACCTCGTCGTCTTCGATCCGAATTACCGCGGAAAAATCTCCGCGAAAACCCAGCACATGAACGTCGACTACTCCGCGTTCGAAGGCTGGCCGCTCGAGGGCCGCGCGAGCGTCGTCACGGTCCGCGGCCAAGTCGCCGCCCGCGACGGAAAATTCACCGGCACCCTCGGCCGCGGCCAATTCCTCCGGCGGAAACCAAGTCATTTTTGACCACGGATTTCACGGATGAACACGGATTACCCCCTGTCATCACCCGTGAAAATCTGTGTTATCCGTGGTTAAGAATTTCGAGTCTTCTTTGGCGAATCCATGAATGCCGACAACCTGATCCACTCAGAGCTGAGCCACGCCATCATTGGTGCCTCCATGAAAGTGCTCAACACCTTGAAACCGGGGTTAGATGAAAAAGCCTACGAAAACGCCCTTGTGATCGAACTGAGAAATCGTGGCCACCGGATCGAGCAGCAGAAGCGGTTCGACGTATTCTACGAGGGGCACTTGGTGGACACCCTGGTTCCTGATCTAATCGTTGATGATTTGGTCGTCGCCGATCCTAAGGTCGTCGAGGAGTTCACTGCCACGCACCACGCCAAGATGATTGGCTATCTCGCCATCACCCAGCTGCGCCTCGCGTTGCTCCTGAATTTCAAGCACGCCGACCTGCGCTGGAAGCGCGTAGTCCGATGATTCCATCCGTGTAAATCCGTGAAATCCGTGGTCAAGAATTCCTCCTCCTCCGAACTCATCGACTCCACCGCCGCGCTCGCCGGCATGCGCGACTCGCGGCTCTACAACGCCGACCTCGCCCCCGTGCCGCCCTCGGGCCGCAAGTGGGGCCTCGCCTCGTTCGCGGCGCTCTGGGTCTCGATGGCCGCGTGCATCCCCACCTACATGCTCGCCTCCGGCCTCATAAGCGACGGCATGAACTGGTCGCAGGCCGTGTTCACGATTTTTCTCGGTAACGTCATCGTCGTCGTCCCGATGATCCTCAACGCCCACGCCGGCACGCGCTACGGCATTCCGTTTCCCGTGTTCTGCCGCGCCTCCTTCGGCACGACGGGCGCCAACGTCCCCGCCGTCCTCCGTGCGCTCGTCGCCTGCGGTTGGTTCGGCATCCAGACTTGGATCGGCGGCGATGCGATTTTCAAAATCCTCGCCGTGTTTTTCCCGTCCGTCGCCGCCGGCGCGCCGCTGCCCGGCCTCGGCCTCACGCTCCCGCACTTCGCGTGCTTCCTCCTGTTTTGGGCGGTCAACGTCGCCGTCATCTGGCGCGGCATCGATACCATCCGCGTCCTTCTCAACCTCAAGGCCCCGCTTCTCGTCGCGCTCGGCCTCGCCCTGCTCGCGTGGGCCTACCACGCCGCCGGCGGCTTCGGCCCGATCCTCGCGCAACCCTCCGCCTTCGATCCCGGCCAGCCCAAGGCCGGCCTCTTCTGGCCCGTGTTTTTCCCATCGCTTACCGGCATGATCGGTTTCTGGGCGACGCTCTCGCTCAACATCCCCGACTTCTCCCGCTACGCGAAATCCCAGCGCGATCAAATCCTCGGTCAGGCCCTCGGCTTGCCCGCGACGATGGCGCTCTACTCGTTCATCGGCGTCGCCGTCACGAGCGCCACCACGATTATCTACGGCAAAACGCTCTGGGATCCCGTCGATGTCCTCGCGCGTTTCAAAAACCCTCTCGTCCTCGTCGGCTCCCTCTTCGCCCTCTGCCTGGCCACCCTCGCGACCAACCTCGCCGCCAACGTCGTCTCGCCCGCCAACGATTTCGCCCAGCTCGCCCCGCGGAAAATCTCCTTTCGCTCGGGCGGTCTTATCACCGCCGTCCTCGGCATCCTGATGATGCCCTGGAAACTCGTCGCCGATCCGAGCGGCTACATTTTCACGTGGCTCCTCGGCTACGGCGCGCTGCTCGGCCCCATCGGCGGCATCATGATCGCGGACTATTTTGTTTACCGGAAGAAACACCTCGACGTCCCCGCGCTCTACGCGACCGACGGCCCCTACCGCTACGTCGGCGGCACGAGCTGGGTCGCCGTCGCCGCGTTGCTCGCGGGTGCGCTGCCGAGTGTCCCGGGTTTCCTCGCCCACATCAAAGCCATCGCTGCTGCGAGCGTGCCGGCGTTTTTCCATTCCCTCTACAGCGTCGCCTGGCTCGCCGGCTTCGCGATCGCCTTCGTGGTCTATCTCGTCCTGCGCCGTCTCGCGCCCAACCATTGATCGCAGACGTCCCGTCGGAGGTGATCTTGAGCCCCGACCTTGCCGCGCCTTTTCTAGGCAACTTCGTCGCCCGTCGTTTCCCTCCCCGTTTCAGGAAATCTCCGCCATGCCCGCCCGCCCCACCGCTTCCGCGCTCATCGCCTACGCCACGGCGCTCCTCACCCGCACCGGCCTCGACGCCGACAAATCCGCCGTCGTCGCCACCGTCCTGGTCGAAGCCGATCTGCTCGGCCACACCACGCATGGCCTCGCGCTCCTCGCGCCCTACCTCGGTGAACTCGAAAAAAACTCCATGACGAAAACCGGCGAACCGCAGGTCGTCGCCGATTTCCCCGCCGCCGTCACGTGGGACGGTCGCCGGCTCCCCGGCCCGTGGCTCGTCTCCCGCGCCCTCGACCTCGCGATCCCGCGCGCAAGAATCCACGGCACCTGCACCGTCGTCATCCGCCGCAGCCACCACATCGCCTGCCTCGCCGCCTACCTTAAACGCGCCACCGACGAAGGCCTCATGGTGCTCCTCAGTTGCTCCGATCCCGCCGTGAAAAGCGTCGCGCCCTACGGCGGTCGCACCGCGCTCTACACGCCGAATCCCATCGCCGCCGCGTGGCCCACCGCCGGCGACCCGGTGCTCCTCGACGTTTCCATGTCGATCACCACCAACGCCCTCACCAACCGCCTCCGCGCCGAACAGAAAAAGTTCCCCGCCCCGTGGGCCCTCGACGCCGCCGGTGCGCCCACCGACGATCCCGCCGCGCTCGCCGCGACACCGCCCGGCACGCTCCTCCCGATGGGCGGCCTCGATCACGGCCACAAAGGCTACGCGTTCGCGCTCCTCGTCGAGACGCTCACGAGCGCCCTCGCCGGCCACGGCCGCGCCGATCCGGGCGAAGGGTGGGGGGCGAGCGTGTTTCTCCAAGTGCTCTCGCCCGCGCTCTTCGGCGGCGCGGAAGATTTCCGCCGCCAAACCGATCACCTCGCCCACGCCTGCCGCGCCACGCCGCCGCGCCCCGGCGTCGAACGCGTCCGCCTCCCCGGCGAAAACGCCCTCCGCCGCCGCGCCGACCAACTCGCCCACGGCGTCGACCTCCATCCCGCAATTCTCCCCGCCCTCGCCCCGTGGGCCGCCAAATTCGGCGTCGTTATGCCGTAGTTCGCCGAAGTCCCGGCTTGGAAATCCGATATCCGAAATCGAAAATCGTAAATCCCATGACTCCCGCCCAACTCCGCCGCGCCCGCGCCGCCCTCGAAAATTTCGCCGTCGAAACGCCCTCCTGGGGCTTCGCCGACACCGGCACGCGCTTCGGGAAATTTTTCCAGCCCGCCGCCGCCATCGACCTCGGCGACAAGCTCGCCGACGCCGGTCACGTCCACGCGCTCACCGGCTGCTGCCCGACGGTCGCCGTGCACGTGCTCTGGGATTTCAAGCCGGGCGAGGACCCGAAGGCCGTCGCGCGCCTCGCGAAAAAACACGGCGTGAAAATCGGCGCGATCAACCCGAACCTCTTCCAGGACCAGTGCTACAAATGGGGCTCGTTCGGCAACAACGACGCCGCCGTCCGCGCCCACGCGCTCCAGCATTGCATCGACTCCATCGCGATCGGCCGCGCCGTGGACAGCGAGTATCTCTCCCTCTGGTTTGCCGACGGCACGAATTACCCCGGCCAAGGCAGCATCCGCGAACGCAAGGGCTACTTCACCGAGGCACTCCGCGCCTGCCACGCCGCGCTCGGCCCGCGGCAGACGATGCTCGTCGAATACAAGCCCTTCGAGCCCGCGTTCTACGCGACCGACATCGCCGACTGGGGCATGGCGCTCCTCCTCGCGAAGAAAGCCGGTCCGCGCGCCAAAGTGCTCGTCGACACCGGCCACCACTACAACGCGACCAACATCGAGCAGATCGTGGCGTGGCTCCTCGACGAGGACATGCTCGGCGGCTTCCACTTCAACGACCGCCGCTACGCCGACGACGATCTCACGCTTGGCTCGATCGATCCCTATCAGGTGTTTCGGATCTTCCACGAAATCCATTTCTTCGCCGCCGACCGCGGTCGCATGCCGAAGATCGCTTACATGATTGACCAGTGTCACAACGAGAAGCCTAAGGTCGAGGCAACGATCCAGACCGTCGTGATGGCGCAGGAACTCTACGCCAAAGCCGCCCTCGTCGATCACGCCGCCCTCCGCCGCGCGCAGGCCAAGAACAACGTCGTCGACGCCGAGCTCATCCTGAAGAACGCGTTCTTCACCGACGTCTCGCCGGCCCTCGCCGGATGGCGCAAGGCGAACCAACTCCCCGCCGACCCGCTCGCCGAACACCGCCGCACGGGCTACACGAAAACCGCCGCCACCGACCGCACCCGTCGCCGCGTGGAACTCGGCCTCACACAGGGCGGGAGTTTCGCATAGCGACACGATTCGTTGGTCGCGTGCGACCAACCGGATCGCTTGAGCGCTTACCCCGCGTCGTGCGGCGATAGCCGGTCGTGCGCCTCGGGGTCGACGTCCGGGACCTTGGCCAGCACGCGGTCGAACTTCTCGCGACTGCCACGTGCGGCGCGCTCACGGATGTAGCTGTCCGCATCAAGCGCGGCGACTTTCTCGGCGAGCGCCGTCGCGATGAACTGGTCCAGCGGCCCACCGTCGTCCTGCGCGAGGGTCTCGGCGGGGCGACGAAGCGATTCGGGAAGGTTGACGCTGAGGGCGCTCATGCGCGGGCGAGGTTGGTCAGGAACTCATTCGGCGTCACGGCGCGAATGCCCAGCGCCGTCACGTCCCGAGAGTCGCGGAGATTGTGCGTGACGATGAAGGTCGCTCCGCCCGCCAGCGCCACTTCTAGGACCAAATCGCCCTTGGGATCCGGCAAGTGCGGCCGCCAGAGAAAATGAATCCGGCGTTCGAGGCACGTGGACAGGAGGTAGTCGAGGAAGTCGTCAACGTCACCGGCAGAATAGCCCGGGATGAGCCCGGGACGCCGGAGGGCGTCCTCGTATTCCAAGCAGAGCGGCGGCGGAAACCACGGGCTGAAATTCGGCCGAGCCCAGCGCTCGGATAAGTCGGAACGAGGCCCCCCGCCGGGACCTCAACGCGGAGGCGAGAACACTCGTGTCGATGACGACGCGCACGGGACCAAACAGCGGAACGACCTGAACCCGGCAAGTCGCGATGCGTCTGCCGTATCGCCCGCCGAATGCCTCCGTGAATCAGGCCCGCTGTTCTCGCGATTCCCAGCAGGGTTTCTTCCTGGAAATTCAGACCCTCAGGGCGAGAATCCACCGGCCGCACGACCTGAGTGCGGGAGCGCGATACTCGTGCGCGACTCCGCGGGTCGAGAGGCGATTGGAGGAGGCGATGCGCAGGCCGTCGTCGACAAACGTCAGCGCCGTCGCCCCGCCGATGCCAGACGAGGTGCTGGCGATTCCGACGACCCACCGGGCAATTTCATTTCACGCGCCGGGATCTCGTGGCTGTGAGCGTGAGCGAGTGGATTGTCCGTCCGCAGGTTCACGTTCGCCGCTCCACTCACGCGCAATATGCGCCGCCGTTGATGTCGAGCGTGGCGCCGGTGATGAAGCCGTCGAACTCGCTCGCGAGGTAAACCGCCGCGCGCGCGACGTCGTCGGCGTTGCCCGCGCGCGCGAGCGGGATCGTCGCGACGGTCGCGGCGGCGCTTTCGGGCTTCGTGTGCGTCGTGTGAAACGCGGTGCCGAGGATCAGGCCGGGCGCGAGGGCGTTGACGCGGATGCCGCGCGGGCCGAGTTCGGCGGCGAGCGCGCGCGTGAGCGTGAGCACGGCGCCCTTGGCGGTGGAGTAGGCGAGCGAGCCCGCGTGGCCGCCCTTGCGGCCGGCGAGCGAGGAGAGGTTGACGATGCTCGCGCCGCCGCGCGTCTGCGCCGCGGCGGCGAGGTGCGGGAGCGCGGCGCGCGTGACGCGGCGCATGCTGCCGAGGTTGAGCGACATCGTCTCGGCCCAGAAATCGTCGTCGGCCTCGGCGAAGGCCCGGCGCGCGATGAGCGAGCCGGCGTTGTTGATCAGGAGATCGAGTCCGCCGAGAAACGCGACGGCCTCGGCGACGAGCGGGTTGCAGCCTTCGGTGGAGGTGAGGTCCGCGCTCGCGCTGGCGAAGCGGCGGCCGAGCGTGGCGGCCTCGGTGGCGAGGGCGCGCGCGCCGTCGTCGCTGCGGTGGTAGTGGACGAAGACATCGCAGCCCGCGCGGAGGAGCTGTTGCGAGATGGCGAGGCCGATGCCTTGGGCGCCGGCGGTGACGAGGGCGCGTTTGCCGAGGAGTTTGCTCATGGTGGGGTAGGTCTGGTTTTCGTTTCGCCGGTGTCGAGGTGGGAAACGGCGACGGCACGCGGCCGAGTCCTGCTGGCGGTGCCGCGACGCTCGCGGCGCCGGTCCCGCGCGCGCGACGCGTTACAGGCCGGCGCGGCGCAGCAGCAGGGTGAGTCCGTAGCCGAGCAGGCCCGTCACGGGCAACGTGAGCACCCACGCCCACAGGATGCGTTCAACGACGCCCCACTTCACGGCGCTGAACCGCTTCGTCGCGCCCACGCCCATGATCGAGGTGGAGATGACGTGCGTTGTGGAAACGGGCACGCCGATCATCGAGGCACCGTCGATGATGATCGCGGCGGTCGTCTCGGCGGCGAAACCGTGGACGGGTTGGAGTTTCACCATCTTGTGGCCCATCGTGCGGATGATGCGGTAGCCGCCGGCCGCGGTGCCGACGCCCATCGTGATCGCGCAGGTGACGACGACCCAATACGGGATGTCTTTGAATTCAGTCACGCGCAGAAACGTCGCCCATTCCGGCAAATCCTTGAACACCCCCGCCGTCGTTCCCGTGAAGAGGGCGAGCGTGATGATGCCCATCGTCTTTTGCGCGTCGTTGCGGCCGTGGCCGTAGGCCATGAACGCCGCGCTGAGCAACTGCGCCTTGCCGAAGATCAGGCTGACGAGGCGCGGCGTGGCCTTGCGCAGCGCGATCATGAGGATCCACATGAGCAACGCGCCGCCGACGAAGCCGATGAGCGGCGAGCTGAACATCGGCAGCACGACCTTCGGCCAGAGCCCGATGGCGGCGCCTTTTTTGTCGGTCGCCGACCAGATGAGCGCGCTCCAATTGCCGCCGGCCGTGGCGATCGCCGCGCCGCAGAGGCCGCCGATCAGCGCGTGGCTGGAGCTCGAGGGCAGACCGAGCCACCACGTGAGGAGATTCCAGATGATCGCGCCGAAGAGCGCGCAGAACACCGTCAGCATCGTCACGGCGTTGGCCTCGACGAGGCCGCCGCTGATCGTTTTGGCGACGGCGGTGCCGGCGAGCGCGCCAATGAGGTTGAAAAACGCCGCCATCATGATCGCCTGACGCGCGGTGAGGACCTTCGTCGAGACGACGGTCGCGATGGCGTTGGCGGTGTCGTGGAAGCCGTTGATGTATTCGAACACCAGCGCGGCGAGCAGAACGAGCAGGAAGAGGGTCATGGTTGCGGGGTGGGGCGCGTTGCCCTCAACGCGCCAGCGGTGATCGGACGTCGGTGTTCGCCGCCATCGTCACGAGTGCTTCAGCACGATCTGCACGACGATGTTGCCGGCGTTGCGGCAGCGGTCGACGGCCTGCTCGGCCATCTCGAAAAGCTCCTGAAGGATGCAGACTTCCTTGGCGGTGTAGTCTCCGTGGTAGAGTTCGCGGAGTTGCTCGAGCATTACCTTGTCGGCCTCGCCCTCGGCGAATTGCAGGCGGTCGTTGGCCTCGCGGATTTTCTCGATGTCGGTGCCGCCGCGCAGCTGCTTCACCATGAAGACCACGGCCTCGGCGGCCTTGAGCATGAGCTCGGCCTGACGCTGAAACCCCGCGCGCGGCAGGTTGCCCGGATAGATCGAGAGACGCTCGACGATTTTTTCCACCTGCTTGGGGATGCGGTAGAGCGCAAAGGAGAGCGCCTCAATGTCCTCGCGCTCAAGCGGCGTGACGAAAGTCCGGCTCAGCTCCTCGGTCATCTGGTGCCGGATGCGTTTCTCCTTCCGGCGGGCGGTGATGAAGTGGTCGAGCTTGGCGGGCGTGCTCGCCGCCTCGAGATAACCGCTGAACAGCGCGACACTGGCCTTCGCCTCTTCCGCGCCGGCCTCCAACAGGTCGAAAAACTTGTCCTCTTTGCCGAAGATTTTTTTCAGGGAAAACATGGCGGCGCGAACCTCGACGCCGCGCGCGGCGATGGCGAACAATTTTTTCCGCGGGCCGCAGTCGGCCGCGTCGGGCGAGGAGCTGAGAGCCTAGAGCTAAGAGCTGAGAGCAAGACCGATGAGTGAAAATCAACTCGGGCGTCAGTCCCGCCTTTCGGCTCCGAGGATCGGGCTCTCAGCC
>JBEANZ010000238.1:0-20209 GCA_041165185.1 Verrucomicrobiota bacterium
GTGTTTCAGGTCCGCGTCGATGTGACGGGCGGCTCCACCGTCGCGACGATGGCCGGCACCGTTACGTTCTCCTCTACGCTTGGTAACTTCACGGTTAACCTGACCTCCGGTCAGGTGACGACGGGCACGGGTGCTACGATGTCCTTGGCTCAGGCGGTTGCCGCCACGCCGGGTCTCGCGGCTGACCTCGCCAGCGCCGCCTCGGCGGTCGCTTCGGCGGTTGGTGCGGGTGCCATCACCAACACCAGCCTCACCCCGACGAACGTGAATACCATTCTCGCGGCGGTTACCCAGATTGCCGTGCAGGCCAATCCGGGCAGCCAAGCGGCCATCACCCAGTCCGTCATTAGCAACTCCGGCGCTACCGGAAACACTGTGGCTGCGGTGAATCAGGCGGCTGCTGCGGGCAAACAGCTGGTGGACAACGGCACCAAGACCGCCGGTGGCACGCAAATCCTCGCCCCGCTCGACACGACCATCCCGGTCACGACGACGCGCTAAAGCGTTCCGCTCCAATTCCAATCGCGCCTGATTTCAGGCGCGATTTTTTTTGCCCAAATTTCCCCGTCGCTCCGCGCCGTCGCACCGCGCTCACCTCGCAGCGCGGCCTTGCCCGCCGGCCCGCTCCGCCCACGCTCCGCCTCGCATGGGCGCCGTCTTCAAACTCAGTTCCGACTATTCGCCCACCGGCGACCAGCCGCAGGCCATCGCCAAGCTCGTCGCGTCCGTCCAGGCCGGCAACAAGCACCAGACCCTCCTTGGCGTCACCGGCTCGGGGAAAACCTTTACGATGGCCAACGTCATCGCGCAGTGCGACCGCCCCACGCTCATCATCTCCCACAACAAGACCCTCGCGGCCCAGCTCTACTCCGAGTTCAAGAATTTCTTCCCTGCCAACGCCGTCGAATACTTCGTCAGCTACTACGACTACTACCAACCCGAGGCCTACATCCCGTCGAGCGACACCTTCATCGAGAAGGACTCCGCCATCAACGAGGAGATCGAGCGCCTCCGCATCGCCGCCACCAGCTCGCTCGTCAGCCGCCGCGACGTGATCGTCGTCGCGAGCGTTTCCTGCATCTACGGGCTCGGCTCGCCGGAGGAATTCACCGCGATGCGCATCCCGCTCCGGCGCGGCGCGCCGCTCGGCCGCAACCGTTTCCTCGAGCGCCTCATCGACAACATTTACGAGCGCAACGACTACGAACTGAAGCCCGGCCGCTTCCGCGTGCGCGGCGACACCGTCGACGTCATGCCCGCCTACCTTGAACACGGCCTGCGCGTGGAGTTTTTCGGCGACGACGTCGAATCCCTCAGCGAATTCGATCCGCTCACCGGCAAGGTCCTCCGCGCCCTCGACCAATTCGACCTCTACCCCGCCAACCAATACGTCACCAGCCGCGGTAAACTCCTTCCCGCCATCGCCGCCATCCGCGCCGAGCTCGACGAACGCGTCGCGCACTTCGAGCAAAACGCCCAATACCTCGAGGCCCAGCGCGTCCGCATGAGGACCAACTACGATCTCGAGATGCTTCAGGAAATGGGCTTCTGCAGCGGCATCGAAAACTACTCCCGCCACCTCACCGGCCGGAAGGCCGGCGACCGCCCGTTCTGCCTCCTCGATTTTTTTCCGAAGGATTTCCTCCTCATGATCGACGAGAGTCACGCGACCGTCCCGCAGATCGGCGGGATGTTCAACGGCGACCTCGCGCGCAAGACCACGCTCGTCAACTTCGGCTTCCGCCTCCCGTCCGCCCTCGACAACCGCCCGCAGAATTTCGGCGAGTTCCAATCCGTCACCGGCCAGACGCTCTACGTCTCCGCGACGCCCGCCGATTTCGAGTTGAAAAACTCCGCCGTGATCGCCGAGCAGCTCATCCGCCCCACCGGCCTCCTCGATCCGGAAATCACCGTGCGCCCGACGAAGGGCCAGGTCGAGGACCTCATCGCCGAGGCGAAACGCTGCGCCACCGCCGGCGAACGCGTCCTCGTCACCACGCTCACCAAGCGCCTCTCCGAGGATCTCACGAGTTTCCTCCGCGAATCAAAAATCCGCGTCGAATACCTCCACTCCGACATCGACGCCATCGAGCGCGTCGAGATCCTCCGCAACCTCCGCCTCGGCAACTTCGACGTCCTCGTCGGCATCAACCTCCTCCGCGAGGGCCTCGATCTCCCCGAGGTCGCGCTCGTCGCGATCCTCGATGCGGACAAGGAGGGCTTCCTCCGCAGCGAGACCTCGCTCATCCAGACCGCCGGCCGCGCCGCGCGCCACGAGAAGGGCCGCGTGATTTTCTACGCCGACGTCCTCACCCAATCGATTCGGCGCACGCTCGCGACCGTCGCCTACCGCCGCGAAAAACAACTCGCCTACAACACCACCCACGGCATCACGCCGCGCGGCGTGAAACGCGCCGCGCAGGCCAGCCTCCACGTTTACGACGGCTCCGGCGAACGTGAGGTCGAGCTCGCCGTCGCCGAGAACATCGATGACGTCGCCGCCGTGATCGCGGAGCTGGAGGAGGAAATGCAGACCGCCGCCGGCCGCCTTGAATTCGAACGCGCCGCCCTCCTCCGCGATCAGATCAACGCGCTCAAGACCGGCGACTTCTCGCGTCAGGCCGCCAAGCCCGACCGCGACTACCCGCGCGCGCCGCGCGGTTCCGCGCGCGCGGCGAAGCGGCGGTAGTCCGTTCGCGTCGAGCTGGTCCGCCGCCCTCTGGTAGCTGCGAGCGTGAGCGAGTGGATTCGCCCGATCGCCCCGCCCCCCGATCAACCGATCACTTGATCAACCCGATGAGCCGTCACCGTCGCCTACGGTTTCTGTCCGGGCAGCGGTGTCATCTGGCCGCCGCCGCTGCGAATCGAATTGGTGGCCTGATCGCCGCTCACGGTTTCGCTGGGCGAGGCGCCGGTGGGTTTCTCGCCTTTGCGCACGAGCACGGGGATGTTCGAGCCGAGCGGCGTGACGTATTCGTATTCGCCGTTGGCGATGACGCCGGCGGCCTTGGGCGGTTGGGTGGCGCAGCCGCCGCCGAGCGCGGCGACCGCCAACACGAGGACACACAGGGGACGGTTTTTCATGGAAGGTATCGCCCGCGATTCGTCGCGGATTATTTGCGGCCGCCGACGGTGCCGTGCGCTTTCTGCATGGCTTCCGTCCAGGCCTCGGCGCTGATGATCACCACGGGCGCGGCGGTGACGGGCCGCTGGCCCTTGACCACGCGCTGCGGGATGTTGCTCCCGACGACCTCGACCAGCTCGTAGCCCAAGTCCTTGGTTTCCACGGGAGCGCTCTTGGTGAGGATCGAGTTGCAGCTCACGGGAAACGCGGCGAGGCACGACAGCACCGCCGCGAGCTGGTGGAAAGGCCGGCTGGGTTTCATCGGTGGGCGGGAGAGAAAAACGCGGAGCGGGTTCGTGGCGGCGTCCGCCGGTAGGCAGCGTTCTCGGGTCGTCAGGAAATTTTCTGCCGCTCCGCCTTGAGCACGCCGATGTCGGGCAGGTTGCGATAGCGCTCGGCGAAATCGAGGCCGTAGCCGACGACGAACTTGTCCGGAATCGCGAAGCCCACGAGGTCGGCCTCGAACGGCACCTGGCGCCGGCCCTTCTTGTCGAGCAGCACGCACACGCGGAGGCTGCGCGGATTCATCCCGCGAATCATCCCGGAGATCAGCGCGAGGGTTTTTCCCGTATCGAGGATGTCGTCGACGAGGAGCACGTGGCGGCCCGTCACGTCGAGCGTGAGGCCGTGGATGAGTTTGGGCGTGCCGAGCGATTCGGTGGCGTTGCCGTAGCTCGTGGTGCGCACGCAGTCGAGGCGCACGGGGTTGTCGACCGAGCGCAGCAGGTCCGCCGTGAAAAGCAGCGCGCCGTTCATGATCGCGACGACGGTGATTTCCTCGTCGCCGTAGAGTTTCTTCAGCTCCCGCCCGAGCTGGCGCACGCGCCGCGTGATCTGGGCGTGCGTGAGCAGCACGCTGCTGAGATGGGGATGAAGGGCGGGGGACTTCTTCGCAGGCATGGGGCGAGCAAGGGGGCCGTCGTGTGCGCTGGCAACGTGTTTGGCGGGGCGCGCCGCCTCAATGCATCGGAATGGCGGCGCCGCCGAACATGCGCTGGAAATCCTCGGGCGTCATCACCACGACGGGCGCGATGCCGGGGACGCGGCGCACGGAGGCGGACTTGGCGACCGTCACCGGGATGTGGCTGCCGGTGACGAGGATTTTCTCCCACTCGGCCGTCACCACGGCCTCGGGTGGCGGGACGTGTTGCGTCGTCCGATGGGTGCAGCCCACCTGGGCCGCAGCAAGAACCGCGAGCACTACGGCCGTGCCGCGGGAGAAGGGGCGAGGTGGAGCATTCATGGCGGAAAAAAACTGACCGCGGTCCGTGTTTTTCAGTGGGGAAACCGCTGGGACCGTCGCCCTACGAACGCCGCGCCCCCCCGGAAAGTCGAGGGATTTGCGGCCGGCGTCGCCGCGCCGGCAAATACCTTTGACTCGCCCCGCCGCGAAAATCTTTGTCGCGCGCGGCCTCGCGGTTGCCACCGTCGGCGCACGCGCGGCCCGCATGATTTCCATCCGCATCCAGCAACTCACGAAACGTTTCGGCCAGGTCGTCGCGCTGGACCACCTCGACCTCGCGATCGAGCCGGGGGAGTTGTTCTTCCTGCTCGGCCCGAGCGGGTGCGGCAAAACGACGCTCTTGCGCAGCCTCGCCGGGTTTCACGCGCCGGACTCGGGGCGCGTCTTCTTCGGCGACGACGACGTGACCTCCCTCGCGCCGCACAAGCGGAACACGGGGATGATGTTTCAAAGCTACGCGCTGTGGCCGCACATGACCGTCGCGGAAAACGTCGCCTTCGGCCTCGAGGAGCGAAAGGTCGCGCGCCCGGAGATCACGCGGCGTGTCGGCGAGGCCCTCGAATCCGTGCGCATGGCGGAGTATGGCGCGCGCCGCCCCAACGAGCTTTCCGGCGGACAACAACAACGCGTCGCCCTCGCCCGCGCGCTCGTCGTCCGGCCGCGCTGCCTGCTGCTCGACGAACCGCTCTCCAACCTCGACGCCCGTCTCCGCCTCGAAATGCGCGGCGAGATCCGGCGCGTGTGCCGGGATTTCCAGCTCACGACGGTTTACGTCACGCACGATCAAAAGGAGGCGCTCTCGATTGCCGACCGCATGGCCATCCTCGACGCGGGGCGCGTGCGGCAGGTCGGTGCGCCGCGCGATCTCTACCGGCGGCCGGCGTCGCGGCTCGTGGCGAATTTCGTGGGCGAGACCAATTTTCTCCCGGGAAAAATCCTCTCCGTCGCCGCCGGCGCGGCACGCGTCGAGACGGCGTGCGGCGTTTTCGACGGCGTGCTCGGCGATCCGCGCGCGACGGCGGGCGCCGGGGCGGCGGTGACGCTCTCGATCCGCCCCGAATGCTGGCAACTCGGCGGCGCGCCGGCGGCGACCAACACGGTGCGCGGTCGCATCGGCAGCGCCGTTTACCTCGGGGAAATCGCCCAATACGACTTCGTCGCCGGCGCGCAGACGCTCAAGGTCTTCGAACTCAACCCGCGCTTCGTCGGCACCGCGGCCGACCGGGAGCTGCACGCGAGCGTCGCCCCCGATGACGTGGTGGTGCTCGCGGACTAGCCGCGGCGCGTGACGGAGCCCCGCCACCCGAGTGAACCTCAACCGACGCGTGCTCCTCCTCGCCGCGCTCGCGGCGACGGTGGCGCTGCCGTTCGCGTTGCGGCCGGCGCGGCCCACGCTCGCACCGGCGGACGACGCGCTCGTCATCATCACCTCGAACAACGAGGCGATCCGGCACGAGTTCGGGCGCGCGTTTCAGGTGTGGTATCGCGCCCGCACGGGCCGCACGATCGCGGTGGACTGGCGGGTCGTCGGCGGCACGAGCGACATCGCGCGCTACCTCGAAGGGGCGTTTGCGGCGGCGTTTGAACACCACTGGACGCGCACGCCTGGCCGCGCGTGGAGCGCGGAAATCCAGGCGGCGTTCCCCCAGCCGAGCCTGCCCGCCGACGCGTCGGCCACGGCCCGCGAGGCGCGCGCGGAATTCCTCCGCTCCGACGTGGGCTGCGGCATCGATCTCTTTTTTGGGGGCGGAAGCTACGATTTTGTGCGGCAGGCGCGCGCGGGCCGGATCGTGCCGTCGCGCGTGCGGCGGACGCACCCGGAGTGGTTTGTCGACGCGGTGATCCCGCGGCGGTTTACGGGCGAGGAATTTTGGGACGCGGAGGGCTGCTGGGTCGGCAACGTGCTCAGCAATTTCGGCATTCTCTACAACCGCGACGCACTCGCGCGTCTCGGCCTCCCGGCGCCGCAGCAGTGGCGCGACCTCACCGACCCGCGTTACGCCGGCCAAATCGCGCTGGCCGACCCGACGAAGAGCAGCTCCATCGCGAAGGTCTTCGAGAACATCATCCAGCAGGAAATCCACCGCCGGCTCGCGGCGCTGCGCGCCGAGTCGCGCGGCGCGGTGGGCGAAAAACAACTCGAGGCCCGCGCCGTGCGCGAAGGCTGGCTGGAGGGCCTGCGCGTGATCCAAGGCATCGGGGCCAACGCCCGCTACTTTACCGACTCCGCGCAGAAGCCCCCGATCGATGTGGCGCAGGGGGACTGCGCGGCGGGGCTCTGCATCGACTTCTACGGCCGCGCGCAGGCGGAGGCGGTGACGCGCCGCGGCGAGGGTCGGCTCGGTTTCGTCGCGCCGCGCGGCGGCACCGTCAACTCCGTGGACCCGGTCGCTCTGCTGCGCGGGGCGCCGCACGCGGAGGCGGCGGAGTTATTTATCGAGTTCACGCTGACGCTCGACGCGCAGAAGCTGTGGAATTTCCGGCCCGGCACGCCGGGCGGGCCGGAGCGGTTTGCGCTGCGGCGGATGCCGGTGCGCCGCGATTTCTATGAAAACGAAATCTGGAAACAGTCCCGCAGCGATCCCGACGCCTCGCCGTTCGCCGATCCCGACCCGCTGGTTTACCGGCCGGAGTGGACGAGCCATCTTTTCCGCGAACTCGGGCTCGTGGCGCGAGCGCTGTGCCTCGATACGCACGCCGAACTCGTGGCCGCGACGCGCGCCGCACACGCGGCGCGCGGAGCCGGACGCGAACGTGCGCTCGCGAAACTGAGCGACCTCGACGCGGTGAATTACGAGCGCGTCGGCACCGAGTTGCGCGCCGCGCTCGACTCACGGAACAAGGTCGACGAGGTGCGCATGGCGTCGGCGTTCGGGGAGGCGTTTCGCCGGCAGTATCGCGAGGCGCAGGCGTTGGCGGAGCAGTAGGCGAGCAGACCGGAGGGCGATCGCGCGCAACGCCCTACCGCGGCGGCGAGGTGAGCGGGCGCACTTCGCCCGCGCGCCCCGTCTTGCGCAGCAGATCGGCGAGTTCCGCACGCGCGGGCGGAAAATCCGGGTCGATGTCCAGGGCATTTTGGAGGCGGCCGGTCGCTTCGTCGTAGCGTCCTGCGGCGGCGAGCGCGCGCGCGTAGCCGACATGGGCAAGCACGGAATCAGGTGCGAGGTGAAGCGCGCGCGCGAAGTGCGGCTCGGCCTCGGCGAAACGTCCGGTGAGCGTGAGCCCGATGGCCCAGTTCAGCTCGGCGTCGGCGTGGCCCGGATCGAGCGCGACGGCGCGCGCGAAAAATCTCAGCGCCTCCTCGGTGCGGCCGGCGGTCGCGTGGGCGAGCCCGAGGTTGAACGCGGCCTGCGCGAATTTCGGGTTGAGGCGCAGCGCTTGCTCGAAGTGCGCGATGCCCTCGGGGCCGCGACCGAGGGCCATGAGCGTGATGCCGAGGTTGTTGTGGGCGGCGGGGAAATTCGGCTGGAGGCGGAGGGCGTTTTCGAGGTGCGGCAACGCCTCCGGCGCGCGGCCGACGCGGCGGAGGGTATCGCCGAGATTGTTTTCCGCCTCGGGAAAATGGGGGCGCAGGCGCAGCGCGGCCTCGAGGTGTGGGAGCGCTTCGGTGGGGCGGTCGACGGCGGTGAGGGCTTCGGCGAGGTTGTTGTGGGCCATCCAGCAGGCAGGGTTTTTCTCCAGCGTCGCGCCGAAGAGCGTGAGGTCGTCGCGGTAGGTCGCGGCTTGTCGCCACGTGAGCGCGCCGAGCGCGACGAGAATCACGGCGGGCGCGAGCCGGGGCAGCCGCGCCGCACCCGCGCCCAGGAGCGCGAAGACCGCGAGCGACGGGAGGTATTGGAAATGGTCCGCGACCCACGAGAAGAGGAACGGGTAGACGTTTACGAAGCCGAGCGCGGGAAACAGCGAGCCGACGAACAGGAGATACGCCGCGAGCAAACCGCGTTGGCGCGCGCGCCACAGCCCGAACGCCACGCCGACCGCCGCGAGCGGAAACAAATACTGCCAGAGCACAGTGGCGTCGATCGACCAGCGCTCGTAGATGTAGATCAGATCGGCGGGCCAGAGGAGTTTACCGAGGTAGAAGAAAATCACGCGGCCCGCGAGCAGCCCGCGTTCGACGGCGCCGAGCGCGAACGCCGCGCCGTCCGCGCCGATTTGCGTGCGCTCGAACCACGCCGTCGTGAGGCCCGCGCCGAGGCTGAGCGTGAACCACGGGATCAGCGGCGCGACGTCGCGGCGCGGATCGAGGCGGGCGCGTTGCCACCAGAAAATTACGAGCAGCGCGGCGGGGAGGGAGGCGGTGACGGTTTTCGTCAGCAGCGCGGCGACGAAGAGCGCGGTCGCGAGCGCGTAGAGACGGCGCGGACGCGGCGAGTTCGCCGAGGCGTCGAATCGCAGGTAGGCGAGGGCCGCGCCGAGGTAGAGCACGAGCGAGAGCGTGTTTTTCTGCTCGGAGATCCACGCGACGGACTCGACGCATACGGGGTGGAGCGCGAAGAGCAGCGCGGCGAACCAGGCGCCGGAAACGTTCCGCGTGCGGAGGACGGCGGCGAAGAGGCACGCGGCGGAGGCGTGGAGGAGGATGTTGACGAGGTGGTAGCCGACGGCGGCGTCGCCCCAGAGCCGGTGCTCCAGCCAGAAGGCGGAGTGGAGGAGCGGGTAGTATTGTTGCGTCGCGCCCGGTTCGAACCAGATGCGCCACAGGCCGCCGAGTGGACGCAAATCGGCGCGCGTGACGTGCCCGAGATCGTCCCAGAGAAATTCGCCGGCGAGCGCGGGCCAGTAGGCCGCGAGCGTGAGCGCGAAGACGAGCGCGACCATCGCGCGCGCGTGCCACGCGGGCGACGCGGCCGACGGCGCGGCGGGGGAGGGCGGGGCGGGCGGGCGTTTCATGGACGCGGCGCGGCGGCGAGTTTCGCGAGGAAACGCGCGACATCGGGCCGCGTGCGCCACTCGGCGGGCGCGAGCGCGAGCGCGCGGTCGAGCTCGGTGCGCGCGACGGCGGGCTCGCCGAGCGCGAGGCTGGCCTGCGCGCACATGAGCCACGCGTCGGGGTTGGCCGCATCGTGCTGCGCCATCAGCGAAAAATACGTGCGCGCATCGGCCCAGCGCTGCTGGCTCGCGGCGAGGACGCCGCGTTGGCGCGCGGGCGAGGCGGGATTGGCGGCGAGCTTGATCGCGAGGGCGAGCGCGGCGTCGGCGGTCGCGAAATCGGCGCGCTCCATCGCGTGGATCGCGCGCAGTTCGTGGAGTTCGGACATCGCGGCGGGCGGCGGGGAGTCGAGCGCGGCGAGTTCGTGGCGGAGATTGAAGATGGGGTTTACGCGGTCGTTCATCACGTGATGCGCGGGCAACACGAGCGCCGCGCCCGCCGCGAGGCGCAGCGCGAGCGGCCGCCACCGCGCGGCGAGATCGCGCGAGAGCAGCGCGCCGAGCACGGCGACCGGCAGCAGCATTGTCATCGAGCGGCTGTAATCCTGCGCGGTGGCGAGGCCGGCCGCGACGAGGAGCAGCGCAGTTAACGCGAGCGCGAGCGCGGGCCTCGGGCGCGGACGGAGCGCGAGCACCGCGGCGACGACGAACACCCAGCCGGCGCGCAACCCTTCCCACACGCCGAGCGCGATGCGCGCGGCGGGGGCGTCGAGAACGGCGCGTCCGCCGAAGTAGCCGGCCGCCGTCGCGCCCGCCGCGCTGCGGTCGGCGAGCAGGCCGAGGCGCACGAGGAGAAACGCGCCGAGGAGCACCGCCGGCGTGATCACGTCTTGCGCGAGATCGAATTTTTCGGGGCGGAAAATCCAGCGGCAGACCCACGCGAGCGGCGCGGCGGCGATGAAGCGCTCGTCAATCCACGGCGCGAGCAGGCACGCCGTCCACGCGATCCAGCGGCGCTGGGCAAACGCGCCGAGCAGCAGCGCGAGCGCGAGCCACGCATCGAAGTAGCCGAGCCAGCCCGTCGAGGTGAAAAACCACGAGCCCGCCCCGAGCGCGACGGCGACGAGCGCGGTGTCCGTCCGCGAAAATTCCGCGCGCCGCAGCAGCGCGATGATCCACGCGAGCGCGAGCACCGTGCCGAGATGGGCGAGCGAAAAAAAGAGCGGCGGCGGGAGTGCGAAGGCGCGGCCGACGAGCGGAAAAAACAGACGCCACTGGATCGCGCGGTGGAGTTCGTCGGCGATTGGGGCACCGGGGTGGGCAATCTGTTCGAGGACGCTCACGCCGCGTCGCACCTCGAGCATCCCGCCCATCTCGGTCACGCGCGCCCAGAGGCGAAACGCGCCCCACGACGGGCTGAAAAACACGATCAGCAGCGCGAACACGCCGAGGGCGAGGAGCCAGCGGAGGAGCGTTTCGCGGGAGAGGAGCGGGGCAGGGGCGGACACGTCGGGGGCGGAGTTCGTAGCTCCGGCGCGAGTGGGAACCAAGCTCGGAAACCGCCGAGGGATTTTCGGCAGGGGAATACCCTCTACGAGGGGCTGCGGAACCGTAGGGCCGCCGCTTGCCGGCGCGCCGTCGCGCGGTGCGCGTGAGAGAACTAACCGACATCCGCCCTCGCTCGCACGCGTGCAGCGCGACGGCACGGCGACGAGCGCCGGCCCTACGACAGACCAATCGCGTTTGGCGGGCGGCGTAACGGCGGAAGCCGCCGGCGGCCGAGGTGGCATGGGCGTCTCGCCCCTGGGTTCGGAGACGTGCGGTCCGGTGGCCCGCCCATCCACGGGTCGGGAGACCCGCGCCACGCAGGCCGACGGCAGTCGCTACGTGAGCGAGACGATGGCTTTGATCACGCCGGTTTCGGGTTTCAGCCACGTGGGAAACTCGGCGATCAGGTCGTCGAATTTCGCGCGGTGCGTGATCCACGGCACGGTGTCGATCGTGCCGTCTTCGATGAGGCGGATGATGCGGGCGAAGTCGCGCGAGAGGGCGTTGCGCGAGCCGAGGAGCGTGAGTTCGCGGCGGTGCATCGCGGGCGCCTGCGGAAACGAAATCTCCTGCTGCGTGATGCCGACAAACACGACGCGACCGCCGTAGGCCGCGAAGTTCAGCGCGCGCGCCATCGACTGGTGGTGGCCGGTCGCGTCGATGACGACGTCGGCGAACTGGCCGTCGGTCAGCGCGGAAAGCGCGGCGAGATCGGTGGCGTCGCCGCGGAGGGCGAGCGTGTGCGGCACGCCGAGGCGTTCGCGGCAAAACGCGAGGCGGGCTTCGTTGAGATCGGCGACGATGCACGTCGCGCCGGCGACCTTGACGAACTCGATCGCGCTGAGGCCGATGGGGCCCGCGCCGATGACGAGGACGTTTTCACCGGCCTTGACGGCGGCGCGGTCGACGGCGTGGCAGCCGATGGCGAGCGTCTCGACGAGGGCGAGTTGTTCGTAGCTGAGAGTGGCGGAGACGTGGAGTTTGCGCGCGGGGAGGAGCACGCGTTCGCACATCCCGCCGTCGCACATGACGCCGAGGGTCTTGTGGGCCTCGCAACAATTGGTGAGGCCGCGGCGGCACGAGTAGCAGCGCTGGCAGTTGATGTAGGGCTCGACGGAGCAGCGGTCGCCGGGGCGGGCGTTGGTCACGCCGTCGCCGACGGAAATGATTTCAACGCCGAGCTCGTGGCCGGGGATGCGCGGGTAGGAGTAGAACGGCATCTTGCCGAGAAACCCGCCGTAGTCGGTGCCGCAAATCCCGATGCGGTGGACGCGCACGAGGGCCTCGCCGGGCGCCGGCGCGGCGGGCTCGGGGAGATCGAGCGCGCGGAAGTGGTGGGGGGAATCGAGGCTGATGGCTTTCATGTGGGAGGGGGATGGGCGGGTCAGAAAATGAAGCCCGCGCGTTTGCAGTGGAGGGCGAACAAATTGAGCACCGCTTTCAGCTTCGCGATTTTCGCGCTGTGGGGGGCGTAGAGGCTAAGGTCCTGGCGCGGATTCCACATTCTCATCGTGTGCTTTTCCGCTCCTAACTGAAACCTGATTTCATATTCGGCTCCATCGAAGGTGTGCAGTCCGAGTGCGCCGCCATCTCGTCGGCCCTTCTCCCAACGGAGCGTGTCGGCTCGATCTACTTCCTCTCCGTAGTTGAAAGACTGGAATCCGATGGCGCGGATCGCCTCGTGGAGGGCGAGTGACTCATCGGACGAATACTTGGTTAGGTGAATCTTGCCCCCGGGCCTCGTCCGCTTCGCCACAATCAAACCGTCGCCATCCATCTCGAAATGACAGCCGAAGGCTTCGTTGGGTTTTCCTGAGAGCGCATTGTCCACCATGAGCACCGAAAACAACAGCGAGCTCTTTGCCTCTTCCCGCTTCGGATGCGATGCGCACGCCGAGAGGACGACGGTGGCGAGCAAGCAGAGAACGTGGGCGCGCATGAGAAAATCGAAGACAGGTGGAACCGCTAATCTTCGCTAATTTTTCTGAGGGGGCGGGGTGTGGCGGAGATGTGCGGGCCTCGCCTAATCGGCGGGGCGCGGGCGTTGGTTTCGACTTCGGGAGATTAGCGGGGATTAGCGAAGAACAGCGGTTCAATTGTTCTCGGGCAGCCCCTCGTTGTGGCCGAGGTTTTTCACGGGGGCGAAGATGGCCTGCACTTCGGCGAGGAGTTGGCGGTCGATGGGTTCGGCGGCCCATTTGGCCCAGTTGCGGATGTTGTTCGGGTTGGCGCTGCCGGTGACGGTCGTCGCGATGTCGGGGTGGAGGATCGAGAATTGCAGGGCGAGTTTCGCGAGGTCCGTGCCACGGCTCGCGCAGTGCGCGGCGGCGGCGCGGGCGGCGGCTTTCACGGACTCGGGTTCCTTCAACCACACGGGGAGCGGGGCGTTGGTGAGGAGGCGCGCGCTGAACGGGCCGGCGTTCAACGCGCCGACGTTTTTCGATTTCAGGTAGGGGACAATTTCGTCGGAGAAGCGCGTGTTTTGGAGCGTGTGCTGGTTGTAGCTGAGCGCGCAGTCGACGGTGGTCTGCTCGAGGATGAAGCGGAAAATTTTCATCGGGTAGCCGCTGAAACCGAGGTAGCGGACCTTGCCGGCCTGCTGGATCTTGCGGAGCGCGGGGAGCGTCTCGTCGACGATCTGCTGCATGGGGACGAACTCGATGTCGTGGCAGAGCACGAGGTCGAGGTGGTCGGTGCCGAGCCGGTGGAGGGAAACATCCACGCTCTCGGCGACGCGGCGCGCGGAGAAATCGAAGTGCGCGAGATCGTAGCGGCCGAGTTTGGTGCAGAGCGTGTAGCTATCGCGCGGGACGCCTTTGAGCGCGATGCCGAGGAGGACTTCGCTCATGCCGCGGCCGTAGAACGGGGAGGTGTCGATGAAGTTGAGGCCGCAGTCGAGGGCGACGCGGACGCTCGCGAGCGCCTCGTCGAGGGTGACGTTGCGGAACTCCGCGCCGAGCGAGCTGGCGCCGAAGCTGAGAATCGGGAGGTGGAGATCGGTGGTGCCGAGGCGGCGGGTTTGCATGGGAGGAGGGAAATCAGCGGGGGACTAACCACGGATGAACACGGATACACACGGATGGTCGGAGAGAATTTTCGTGCGATGCGGGAGCGCCCGCGAGCGGGCGGCCGACGGGGCGCGCCGACAAGTGGGCGACGTTGAGTGATGGTCACTCCGTGCGACAACCGATGGTGAGGAGGACGTTGGCCCAGAGGGCGCGGTCGGCGGTTTGGATGGTGAGGACGTGGTCGGGGCTCTCGACGGCGGCGTAGAAATCCCACTTGAGAATCGGTTCGAGCGCGAGCGGCTCGCCGCCGTCGGCGCGGGCGCCGGCCTCGTCGAGGATCGTGCGAAATTCCATCCACGCGGGCGGCTCGCCGAACTTCGCGTAAGGATCGTCGGGCGGGATGCCCATGGTGTTGACGGCGTCGAGCGGGACGGCGCTGACGAGCGCGCGCAGCACCTGCGCGACGGTCACGACGCCGGGCGAGAGATTGAGGGAGACGAGTTCGGCGTGCGGGCCGCGCTTGGTGGAGGCGGGGTAGTTGCCGTCGGCGATGAGGATTTTCGCGTGGTGGCCGGCGCGCGCGACGACGCGCAGGATGTCGGGGTGGAGCAGCGTGGTCTTGAGCATGGGAAAACGGAAATTAGGACGCGGCGGCGAGCGCCCGCTTGAAGGCCTTCATCGTCTGCGCGGCGGCGGCGTGCGAATCGGGCAACGGGAAAACTTCCGCCGAGAGATAGCCCGTGTAGCCGATCGCGCGCAGGGCGGCGATGGCGGGCGCGAGATCGGAGTGGCCAAGGCCGACGGCGCGGCGATTCGAGTCGGCGAAGTGGACGTGGCCGACGAGCGGACCGGCGTCACGGAGGGCGGCGGCGAAGTCGGCCTCCTCGATGTTCATGTGGAAAAGATCGGCGAGGAGGCGGACACCGGGAGTGTCGATCGAGCGGAGCCACGCGGCGGTGTCGGCGAGGCGGTTGAAGAGATTGGTTTCGTAGCGGTTGAGCGGTTCGTAGAGGAGAAACGCCCCGCGCGCGGCCGCGTGCGCGCCGAGATCGCGGAGGGCGTCGGCGAGCCACGCGAGGGCGTGATCGCGCGAGACGCCAGTGGCGGCATCCCAGCGGCCCTGCATCGAGCCGATGATGGCAGGGGCGCCGAAGGGCGCGGCGGCGTCGACGAGGGCGCGGATGAATTCGCGGGCGTCGCGGCGGACGGCGGCGTCGGGGGAGGTGAGGGAGAGCTTGCGCACGACCCAGCCGGCGCCGGTGCCGAGCGCGGCGAGGCGGAGGCGGTGTTGCGCGAGAAGCGCGGGGAGAGCAGCGAGATCGGGGGCGGCGGCGGAGGGCGGGAAAACTTCAACCGCATCGAAGCCGAGCGCGGCGGCGCGGGCGCAGGCGTCGGCGAGGCCGGCGGTGAAAACGAAGGGGCCGCCGGCAGTTTCGGGGACGAGGGAGACGGTGATGGCGGATTTCATGCCGCCGCGAACAGAACGGGGCACGCGGGAGGCGGCGAGGGAGAATTGTGGGCGGGGTGGGACGCGCGTGGGAGGCGGGCGCGGCGAGGGGCGGCAACGGCTCGGAACCGGCTGAAGCCGGAACTACGAACATCCGACCAAGGCACCGGCGATAGCCGGAACTACGAACCAAGGCCGGCTTTTTGCGCGGCGGGGCGAAAAGGCGCTGCGGCGGGACGCCTCAGCCACGACTCTCCGCTACAAGTCGAACGTCGCGGTCAGCACAAATTTTCGCGGGTCCATGATTCGGTAGGCGCTGGGCGTGCCGTCGGGGAACGCGTTGATCGGGAGGAGCTGGCTCTTGCCGTATTGGAGGTCGCTCACGTTGAGCTGGAGCTTCAGCGGGATGCGGTCGGCAAAGAGTTTCGTGCGGTAGCCGACAAACATGTCCACGTGATACTGCGCCTTCTGGTAGATCGGTTTGTTGGGATCGAGGGCGGTAATGACGGCGGGGAGCGTCTGCACGCCGTAGTAGTCGATCGCGAGCGGCGAGGACCAGCGGAAGGCGCCGCCGACGTTCATGCGTTTGAGCGTCTGATTCTCGATGCCGAGGCCGGCGAGCTGGAAGTTGTTGGAGATTTTCGCGGAGTAGCGGGCGATCTGGGGATTGGCCTTACCCTGCTTCTGCTGGGTGACGGCGTAGGGCGTCTGGACGAAGCTGATATAGTTTTGCTGGGCGGTCTGCGCGCCGCCGTAGTTGTGCGTCCACCAGAGGCGCTGGGGCTCGGCGGCGAGCTGGGCGGCGGTCCAATTCTGCGCGGCGGCTTGATCGACGATCGTGGTCCAGATCGGGAGGCGCTGGTTGATCCAGTCGTTGATGCTGGTGGCGACGTTGGTGTTGACGGACTGAGTTTGCGCGGCGTTGGCGGAGACGGTCCAGTATTTGGTCGGGTTGAAGTTGAGTTCGAGTTCGTCGCCTTTCGCGGTGATGTCTTGCGTAGCGGTGATGGTGCCGGCGGCGAAGCCTTGGATGAGGGCGTTCTGCGTGGCGGTGGAGACGCCAATCTGTTTGGCGACCTCGTCGATGACCTGCTGGTTGGTGTATTCGGGATGGGTCTGGCGGATCCAGCCGGGGATCGTGCCGTTGTTGCCGCCGGCCTGGGTCGTCAGCAGGAAGGCGGCGGTCGAGGTGATGTCGATGCGAGTGACGCGTTGCGCGATCGTGCCGGCGTCGCCGCCGCGGTTGTTGATTGAGGTGTTGTTGTAGTGGTTCCAGCGGAGGACGACGCGGCCGTCGAACATGTTGAAGGCGACGCCGTAGTCTTTGCCGTGGCCGGTGGGGACGGGGAGGGGTTTCTGGAAAATATCCGTGGCGAAACCGGCGGGGATGAAGCTGTCGGATTTGTTCAACGAAAACGACATGCCGCGCAGCATGCTGCCGACGAAATGGGAAACGCCGGGCGCGCGATCCCAGTCGCGGACGAAGCCGAGATCGCGGAAGGGGCGCGCGACGGCACCGGCGGTCTTGGTCTTGCCGCTGTTGAAGCGGTAGTCGCCGGCGGCCCAGTGGTTGACGGAGTCGTAGTTGAGCGTCTCGCCGTCGGCGTTGAGGAGCTGCGGCGTGCTGCCGGACTTGGTAAATTGCTGGTCCTGGCGGAGGCCGAACGTGAGGACGAGTTTGTCGTCGAGGAGGTGATTTTGCATGACGCCGCCGACGGTTTTCAGGATGACCTTGGTGTTGCTGCCACCGCCGGTGGAGTCGGTGACGTTGACCGGGTTGAGGCCGATTTGCTCGGTGCGGAACGAGTTGGTCGTGGTGTTGCCCCAGACGAAGGGATAGGTGCCGTATTTGAAATCCGATGGGGCGTAGCTGACGACGCCGTCCTTGCCGCCGACGTAGTAGCGGAAGTAGTTGCGCGTGATGGCGAGGGCGGCGGCGGGACCGTTACCGATCGCGCCTTGGTTGGCGCGGGAGAGGCCGGCGGGGATCCACGGGACGGGGCCGGTCATCGCGTCCTTAAACGCATACTGGCGGTTGATGCGGTATTTGAACTCGTCGTAGAGCGTGAACTGCGTGAGGCCGAGCCAGTGGAGGAGATTTTTTTCCTTCGAGAGATCGAGCTTGTAGGCGAGCTGGGCGCGGTAGGTGTCCCACGTCGCGGGCTGCTGGAGCGAGATTGGCTGGTCGGTGGCGAGGTAGGCGCGGCCGACGAAGGGATTCGGCGTGCCGTCGAGGTTCTTCTCGTTGATGTCGACGAAGAGCTGGCCGGATTGGCCGTTGGCGTTTTGGGTGGCGAGGAGGTTGCGCTGGCGTTGCTCGGAGTCCTCGCGGAGAAAGCCGAACTGCGCGGCGAACGTTTGGCGCTCGGTGTTGAAGAACAACTGATCGATCTGGAGCGACGAGGTGATCGTGCGGGTGTGGCCGTAGTTGACCGAGGCGAGATTGACGGACGAGTAGTCGTAGAGGGCCTTGTTGCTCACCGAGGGCGTGGTGGTGAAGAGCGGCTGCGTGGTGCTGCGGCCGAGCGTCGCGCCGGACTGACCGTTGGTCGCGAGCAGGTAGCGCAGCGCTCCGGAGGTCGGGCCGGCGGCGGTAGCGCCGGCGAGCGGAGTGACGTTGGAGAAGCCGGTGGGCGCGGCCCAGTAGGCGAGGCCGCCTTGATCAATGTAGGCGAAGGCGTGGTTGCTGCCGGTGTAGGTCTGCTGGAAATAATCGGCGGGGCCGGCGTAGGCGGTGTTGGGGAAAGTGCCGAACGGCCCGAGGGTCTGGCCGTTGACGTGGACGACTTGCGCGATCGGGTCCCAGGTGGGTTTGCCGTTGGCGACCCAGAAGGTGACGTTGTCGCGAGGCGGGACGAAGTTGGGGCGGGTGCCGCGGCTGTCGTAGTAGGCGGCGCCGGCGGTGATGGTGGTTTTCTTGAAGGGCTGGAACTTCACCATGCCGTTGTAGCGCTCGGTATCGATGCCGGAGGGCTTGCGTTGAAACCCGTCGTGCTGCGAGACGGCTTGGCCGCGAACGGCGAGTTTGCCCTTCACCAGAATGCGATTCGCATCGAGGGAGAAGCGGTAGCCGTCGTAGCTATCGGCGCGCGCGGCGGCTTGGGTGAAGTTGCGCGAGACGTTGGCGGCGGAGGGCACCATGTTGATGGTGCCGGAGGGGTTGCCGAGGCCGAAGATATTGGCGTTGGGGCCGCGGCTGACCTCGACGGAATCGAGTCCGAGCGGATCGACGGGCACGCGGCTCATGGTCTGGATGTTGTTGAACGCGTAGTTGGCCGAGGAGACGCCGCGGACGCGGTTGGCGTTGGTGGGATTGGCCATCACGTTGTCTTGCGTGTCGCCGTTGCGGTTGATGGCGAAGTCCGTGTAACTGCCGGTGCCCTCGGTGTTGGCGGTGTAGGCGAAAATGTCGTTGATATCGAGCATCGCGAAGTCGGACATCTGCTCCTTCGTCACCACCGAGATCGAGGACGCGAGGTCCTCGAGTTTGGAATTGAATCGCGTGCCCGACATCGTGTTGGCCGCGTAGTAGCCCTTGGTGTCGGAGACGACCTCGAACGGTGAGAGCGCGACGACCTCGTCTCCGATGGCGGCGGAGCGAGGCGCGGCGGTGGTGGCGGGGACGATTTTTTTCGCGTCGTCGCTACTCACGGCGGCAGACGGAGCGGAGGCGGTTTGGGCGAGGGCGAGGGGGGCGGTCAGCGCGACACCGAGAGGGCCGACGACGAGAGCGGCGAACAGACGAAGCGAGCGAGGGGTAGGGTAGGGTTTCATGTCAGGAATGCAGGAAGGGAAAAAACGGCGCGTCGCGACGGCGCGGAAAGGGGAGTCGCGCGCGGGGAGGACGACACACGGCGTAACAGAGCCCAATGCGGTCCGCCTGCAACTGGTTTTGGGGTTTACGAGATCGGACAATCCGACGGGGGCGGATTGGGGAGCGGGACGCGCGCACCACGTGCGCGAGAGAATCGTTGAGGAAGCTGGGCGCGCGGCGCGGATGAGTTCGCAACGTGGATCGCGTTGGGCGCGGACCGCGGAGCGCATTTGGAGCACAGGGGCGGCCGGCGCGGAGGGAGCCGGCTTCTCGGCAGGATCGGCGTCCGGCGGGAGAACCGGTGCGGGGCGCGGACCGGAAAGCGAAATCTGGCGCACCCGTAGGGAGTCGAACCCCAAACCTTCTGATCCGTAGTCAGACGCTCTATCCAATTGAGCTACGGGTGCGTGACAGAGCGGGCGAGGAAGCGAACTTCGCACAGCGAGCGCAAGCGCGAATTTGAGCGGTCGCGCGGCGTCGCGGAAAGCGAGGGCAGGGGCGAGTGGGAGGGTGTTGCCGGGAGAACTGGCAACGCCTACGACAGAGGCGGGGCGGATCGGATGCGAAGGGCGTTGGACGAAACGACCGGTCCGGGCTGAACGTGGTCGTGGCCGCCGGTTAGTGCGGAGCGCGTTGGGGCGGCGCGGAGCGGGCGGAGAGTAGGTGGACGGCTGCGGGAACGAGCGTCACGAGTCGGCCGTTCGTGCGCACGAGGGTTGTGCTCGTCAGCTCGGCCTTCGTGGCGCCGGCCGGGTAGCGCACGACGATCGAAAAAATCGCGCGGTCGGCCGGGGGCCGGGTGTGGGCGAACTCGATCGTGCCGTGCGAGTCGGGCTCCGGCGCGATGTCCGGGGCGTTGGGGCCGCTCACAGCCACGAGGGACCACTGTGCGGGTAGGACAATGGCCCAGCCGAGCGCGCCGGGGGTTTCCCGATAGGTGGTCTCGGCGGTCAACGTGATGACGCCCCCCTGCTCAACCAACGTGGACGAATCGGCGAGGAGTTTGGCGTCTTGGGCGAAGGAAGCGGTCGCGCACAAGGTCGCGGTTATGAGGACACGGCGCAGGAGGGTGGCGGAGGACATGGCGAGGTGGGGGTTTGTTTGCGGAGGAAGGTGCGGGGGAAATCGGCCGACTCAGGGGACCTCGTAGATT
>JBEANZ010000239.1:0-10347 GCA_041165185.1 Verrucomicrobiota bacterium
AACCCGCCGGCAACTCCGGCGTCTTCGTGTGGGCCACGCCCGCCTCCATCGAGAAGCTCACCGCGGAGGCCAAGCCCGGCCTCCCCGACGGCATCGAGGTTCAGATCCTCGACCACGGTTACACGGAGCAATTCAAGGCGAAGAACCCGAAGCGCGCCCCCGACTGGTTCACGACCAACGGCGATGTCTTCGCCGTGCGCGTGAAGCTCGATCACTTCGAGCCGCGCTCGCCGAACGGCAGCCGCAGTTTCCCGCGCAAGCACACCACGCGCGGCCACGGCGAGTGGAACCGCTACTACATCCGCGCGATCAACGGCGAGATCCGCCTCTGGGTAAACGGCGAGGAAGTCTCCGGCGGCAACCACGCCGACCCCGCCCGCGGTTTCCTCTGCCTCGAATCCGAGGGCTCCCCGATCCACTTCCGCACACTCCGCATCCGCGAACTGCCGTAGGCGTTTGCCCGAAAAACCGTCGCCACAAAAGGCGCAGAAGGCGCAAAACCAAACCGCGATCCCTCTCCCCTCAACGCCCACACCGCTCCGCGCGTGATGGCCATTCCCGCCCCGCCAAACCACCCCCGCCCCACCAAATCTTTCTCTTCGATCTTTCTCTTTTTCTTTCTCCTTTTCCTCCCGCGCGCTGCGTCCGCCGCGCCCCATCACCCCCATCGCTTTCGTCGTTCCCGCGGCGCCAGCCTCGGACCCTGACGAAAGTGAAAGATAAAGAGGGAAGAGAAAGAGCGCGCACGCCACCGCCTCACGTTTTCCTCCACGAGAAAAAACACCCGCGCCCGCCCGCGCGCCGCCCGCCATCGTCGCCCTGATTTTTTTGCGCCTTCTGCGCCTTTTGTGGCCAACCCCTCCTCCTCCCTCCCGCCTCCTTCCTCCCGTCTCCCATCCCCCGCCTCCGTCCTCCCGCCTCCCTCCTCCCGCCGCCCCCGTTTTTTCCCTCCCCATGCCCCGCCCCCTCTCTTCCCTCGCCCCCGCCTGGTGGGATTACACCACGCTCGATCGCGCCCTCATCGCCGACGCCGCCGCGCTCACGCCCGAAAAACTCCGCCGTCTCGCGCGCCCCGGTTTCAAGATCGTGTTCTACGACACGCTCGAGGATTTCTACTGCGCCGAGGCGCTCGAATACATCGACGCCTGGCGCCAAGCCACCCCCGACAACCCCGCCGGCATTTGCGGCCCCATCGGCCCCACCGAGCAGCTCCCGCTCGTCGCCCGCATCGTCAACGCCCTCGGCCTTCGCCTCGGTGCCGCCCATTTCTGGGGCATGGACGAGTGGGTCGTCGCCGGCCGCGAAGCCCCCGTCACGCACCCGCTCTCCTTCGAACGCGCCGATCGCGAGCTGTGTTTCGACCGCATCGATCGCCGCCTCGCGCCGTCCGACGCCAATCTCCATTTCCCGAAAGCCGACACCCGCGCCTACCGTGCCACGTGGGACGCCGGCATCCGCTGCGTCGTCATGCAAGGCGGCCAGGGCGACATCAAACACTGGGCCTTCAACGACCCGCTCCCCCGCACCGGCAAACACAAAAACTCCCCGCCCCCTGTCGCCGATTACCGCCGCCTCGCCACGCGCGTCGTCGATCTGCACCCCGTCACCATCGCGCAAAACGCCCGCACCAGCGGCGGCGGCAACGTCTCCCTCGTCCCCACGCAAGCCATCACCGTCGGCCCCGCCGAGACGTGGAAGGCCGAGAAAGTTTCCATCTGGCACGCCGGCGCGCACGACAACCCCTTCGGCCAACGCCTCACCACGCTGATGATCGCCGAGCGCATCATCGACACCGCCGTCCCGATGTCGCTCCTCGCGGATCACCCGAACGTGCAGTTCAACTTCTACCGCGGCGGCCTCGGCAGTTGCGCCGTGGAGATGCACTGAGAGTCGTGGACGAGGCGTCCCGCCTCGTGGCCCGCCGCGCCAAGCGGCCTTCCCAAAAAAATCCCGCACCACCCCCACTCCGACGCCTCGTCCGCCGCCACGGCCACGCGCCCACCACCCGTGCCAAATCATGTCACGATCCCTGCACCTTCCGTTTCGTCGCGCGCGTTTTTCTTCAAACCCAAAACCCTTCACCACGGATCACACGGATGCACACGGATCAAACCTTCGCCGTATGCTGCCTTGATCCGTGTTCATCCGTGTGATCCGTGGTGAACCTCTTCTGCCGTCGTTTGCTCCCGCCACCGCCGCCCCGCGTCCCTCCGTCGTTCAGAAACCCCCGCCGATGAACTTCCCCCGCCGCCCCTTCCGTCCCGCCGTCGCGCTCCGCGCATTCCCCACCCTCGCCGTCCTCGCCACGCTCGCCGCACTCACCCCATCCGTCGCGCCCGCCGCCTCCGCCCAAATCGAAAATCCAAAATCGAAAATCGAAAATTCCGCCGCCAAGCCCACTGTGGATCGCTTCTCAAATCCCGCATCTCAGATCTCAAATCCCCCCGCCCTCTTCGCCCGCGAAAACCTCCTCGCCTGGTGCATCGTCCCCTACGACGGCAAGAAACGCGCCCCCGCCGAACGCGCCGCGATGCTCGCGCGCCTCGGCTTCCCCGCCGTCGCCTACGACTGGCGCAAGGAACACGTCGCCGACTTCGAGCGCGAAATCCTCGCCTACCGCGCGCACGGCCTCCGCTATGCCGCGTTCTGGGACTGGCACGACGACGCCGTCGCGCTCTTCGAGAAACACCACCTCGCCCCGCAATTCTGGCTCTCCGTTCCCAACATCCCCGCCGTCCCGCCCGCGCCCGCCACGTCCGCCGGCACCGCCTCTTCTTCCACCACCACTCCCGCCCCCGCCGCGTCCTCCGCCACCGCGCCCACCCCGCTCACCGAGCCCGAACGCATCCGCCTCGCCGCCGAAAAACTCCTCCCGCGCGTCCGCCGCGCCGCCGCGCTCGGCTCGACCATCGGCCTCTACAACCACGGCGACTGGGCCGGCGAACCCACCACGATGGTCGCCGTCCTCCGCGAACTCCGCGACCGCCACGGCGCGACCAACGTCGGCCTCGTTTACAACTTCCACCACGCCCACGATCACGTCGACCGCCTCGCCGCGCACCTCGCGCTCATGCTCCCGCACCTCCTCTGCGTGAACCTCAACGGCATGACCCGCGACGGTGAACGCCTCGGCCAAAAGCTCCTCGTCCTCGGCCAGGGCGAACTCGACCTCCCGCTCCTGCGCACGCTCCGCGACTCCGGTTACCGCGGCCCCATCGGCCTCATCGGCCACACGCAAGACGACGCCGAGGATCGCCTCCGCGACAACCTCGACGGCCTCGCCTGGCTCGTCCCCCAACTCGACGGCGCCCCACCCGGCCCGCCCCCCCTCCCCCGCACCGGCCGCCGCCCCGCCCGACCGTAGCGCGGATATTTCGCCCCTCTCGTGAAATTCTTTTTGGTTCTTCGCTATTTCCAATGGGCCGAAGGCCGCCTGCTCCGAAGCCCCGAAGGGGCGAAAGTCGATAGCCCAGGGCAACGCCCTGGGATTCGGATTGGAAAATGTTTTCGCCCTGAAGGGGCGACACCCGCGTCCGGTTTCGCCCCTTCAGGGCTTGGATTCCAGCGGGGCACATTTCCCAGGGCGTTGCCCTGGGCTTTCAACTTTTCGCCCCTTTGGGGCTCCCCATCCTCGGCAGCTACCCACTGGAAACCGCAAGGAACCCCAACTATCTCATGCCACGGTAGTGGATAACCGCATCGTGTTCGCATGGGTCAGGAGGATTTCTCCCGCAGATTTCGAAACCCGCAGGAAAAAATCTGCGGCTTCCTGAATCTGCGGGAATCTTCTTCATAAATTTCGCCGCCTAACCTTTTCCTCCCTCCACATTTTCTCCCCACTCTCTACCGCCTCCGCCCCGCTCCGTCCCGCCGCCGTCCGCCGCCTCTTTCCCATGCACCAATTCCGCTCCCGTCCCTTCGCTCTGTGCCTCGCCCTCATCGCCTGCTTCGCGCCGCCCGCGCACGTATTCTCCGCCGAAAAATCCACCACCGCGGCCAAAGGCGCGACCACCACCAAGGGCGCCACCAACAACGCCACCACCACAACGCCCCCCAAAACCACGACCACCGCCCCCGCCGCCCCGCTCCCGCCGCCCGCCCCCGCGCTCGCCCTCTACCTCACGTGGCAGCGCGACCCCGCGCGCACGATGACGATTCACTGGCACTCCGATTGGACCGCCGGCTTCCGCGACACCGTCCTAGAATATCGCGCCGCCTCCGCGCCCGCCGCCGCGTGGCTCCGCGCCGAGGGCCGCTCGCAGCCGTTGCCGTTCACCTCGCGCGTCGTCCACACCGTCGAACTCACCGGCCTCGCGCCCGACACCCCTTACGTTTTCCGCCTCGGCACGCTCCGCACCCGCGAGAAATCCCCCGCGCTCGACTTCCTGTCCGACGGCGGCGAACACCGCTTCCGCACCCTGCCCGCCGCGCTCACGCGGCCCGTGCGGTTCGTCGCGGGCGGCGACGCCAACGTCGGCGAGTTCAAGGAAAACAACGTCACCAACCACTACGAGTTCGCCGCGATGAACCGCGTCGCCGCCGCGCGCGATCCCGAGTTCGCGCTCGTCGGCGGCGACATCGCCTACGTCAACAACGAGCCCAAGGCCGTCGCCAAGTGGTTCGACGTGCTCCGCCTCTGGGGCGAGACCATGCGCGGCCCCGACGGCCGCCTCATCCCCCTCGTGCCCGCCATCGGCAACCACGAGGTCCACGGCGATGCGCACACCATCCGCGGCGGCGCGCCCGAGCGCGGCGTGCGCCCCGAACGCGCCTCGCTGTTCTACGCGCTCTTCGCGTTTCCCGGCACGCCCGGCTACAACGTCCTCGATTTCGGCGACTACCTCAGCGTCGTCGCGCTCGACTCGTTCCACACCAATCCCGTCCCCGGCCCGCAGACCGACTGGCTGCGCGCCACGCTCGCCGCGCGCCGCGCCGTGCCCTACGTCGTCCCGATCTACCACGTGCCCGCGTATCCCTCGCACCGCGCGTTCACCGGCGCCGTCTCGCAGGCCATCCGCGCCAACTGGACGCCGCTCTTCGACACCGCGCGCGTGCGCTTCGCCTTCGAAAACCACGATCACGCCTACAAGGTCACGCACCCGCTCCGCGACGGAAAACCCGATCCCGCCGGCACGCGCTACCTCGGCGACGGCGCCTGGTCGGTGACGACGCGCGTGCCGACCGCCCTCGACCAAGCGCCGTATCTCGCCCGCGCCGAGGCGCGCAACCACGTCTTCATCGTCACGCTCCACCCCGACCGCGCCGACTTCATCGCCATCGATCCCAAGGGCGAGGAGTTCGACAAATTCGCAATCCCCGCCCGGCCATGATCTCGCGCGGAGATTTCGCTCCCCAGCGGCGTCGCCGGACTTCATGGTCCGCGCCCATGAATTTTTCCCGTCACTCGCTCCACCGTGCGGTGCCGCTCCGTCGCTCGCGTCGTTGAGCTGCCGCGCCCCATCGCTCAACCCGATCTCATGCTCCGCCGCCTCCTGAGTTTTCTGGCCGTGAGCCCGCTCGCGTTCGCCGCCGAGTCGGCTCCGACCTTCAACCGCGACGTCCGTCCGATTCTCTCGGACAACTGCTTCGCCTGCCACGGCGCCGACGCGGGCTCGCGCAAGGGAGGCCTCCGCCTCGACGACCGCGCCGCCGCGCTCAAGGGCGGCAAGTCCGGCACACCCGCGATCATCCCCGGCAAACCCGCCGAGAGCGAACTGCTCCTCCGCGTGCGTTCGCCGCACGAGGACGAGGCGATGCCGCCGCCCGACAAAAAACCCGCGCTCAAACCCGCCGACATCGCGAAGCTCGAGCGCTGGATTGCCGGCGGCGCGAAGTATGAGGGGCACTGGTCGTTTGTCGCTCCCGTGCCGCTGGCGCGAGATGGAGGGATGGAGAGAAAGAGAGAAGGAGTGAAAAAATCTCCCCCTCTCTCCGTCTCTCCCTCCCTCCGTCCTGACGCGAACCCGATTGACGCATTCGTTCACTCAAGACTTCGGCTAGCAGGCATCACCCCCGCGCCCGCCGCCGATCCCGCCACACTCGCGCGCCGCCTTTACCTCGACACCATCGGCCTCCCGCCGACGCCCGCCGAGGTTGCCGACTTCGTGCGCGGCCCAATCGAAAATCGAGAATCCAAAATCGAAAATCTCCTGGACCAGCTTCTCGCCCGTCCCGCCTACGGCGAAAAATGGGCGCGCCCCTGGCTCGACGCCGCGCGCTACGCCGACAGCAACGGCTACGAAAAAGATCTCCCGCGCGAGCAGTGGGCCTGGCGTGACTGGGTGATCGACGCCCTCAACCGCGATCTGCCCTACGACCGTTTCATCATCGAGCAGATCGCCGGCGACCTGTTGCCCGGCGCCACGCCCGAGCAGATCATCGCGACGGGTTTCCTCCGCAACAGCATGATCAACGAGGAAGGCGCGATCGTGCCGGAGCAGTTTCGCAAGGAGGAGATGTTCGACCGCATGGACTGCGTCGGCAAGGCCGTGCTCGGCCTCACGCTCCAGTGCGCGCAGTGCCACACGCACAAGTTCGATCCCATCACGCACGACGAGTATTTCGGCCTCTTCGCCTTTCTCAACAACACGCACGAGGCGCAGTCGTGGGTTCACGCGCCCGATCAGCAGAAACAAATCGCCGACCTCGAGCGCGTCATCGCCGCGCTCGACGAGCGCCTGCGCACCGAGCGGCCCGACTGGCAGAAACAACTCGCCGCGTGGGAGGACAGCGTGCGCGCGCAGCTCCTGCCGTGGACGCCGTTCGTCGCCGCCGAACTCGGCAGCGACAGCGGCCTCAACCACCCGACGCAGGAGCCCGACGGCTCCATCCTCACGCTTGGCCACCCCACGTCGCGCGGCGCGATCTACGCCACGACCGAGCAGAATCTCAACGGCGTGACCGGCCTGCGCTTCGAGGCGCTCACCCACGGCGATCTGTTGTTCCGCGGCCCCGGCCGCAGCCGCTACGGCACGTGGGGCGTGAGCGAGCTGAAGTTTTCCGTGAAGGTCCCAGGTGCCACCGAGTGGCAGCCGCTCAAGTTGAAAAACGCCACCGCCGATTTTTCCGAGCCCGAGGGCAAGATGGAGGAAGAATGGAAGGCCGACTTCGACAAGGACGGCAAACGCACGCGCGGACCCGTCGCCTTCATGTTCGATGGCGACAAGCTCACCGGCTGGCGCGCGGACCGCGGACTCGGCCGGCGTAATCAGGAGTCGGTCGCCGCCGCGCAGTTCGAGTGCCCCATCGACTATCCCGCAGGCACGAAATTCCGTGTCGACCTCGTGACCGACCATGGCGGCAGCGGCAGCGATCGCTCCAACAGCATGGTCGGCTGCCTGCGTATTTCGTTCACGAGCGCGCCCGAGCCGCGCGTGCCGCCCGTCGCGCACGCTGCCGTGCTGGCGCTCGCCGTGCCGCCCGCGCAGCGCACGCCCGCGCAGCAGCGTGCGGTGTTCACCGCGTGGCGCGAGTCGCTGGCTGACGCCAAGGAAATCAACGACGCCATCGCCGCCGCGTGGGAAAAATATCCGAAGGCTCCGACCTCTGTGCTCCACTTCGCCGAGCGCGCGCCGACCGACGCCCGCGCCACGCATCTCCTCGATCGCGGCGCGTGGGATCGGCCGAAGCACGTGGTCGCGCCCGCCGTGCCCGCAGCGCTGCACGCGTTTCCCGCGGGCGAGAAACGCGACCGGCTGGGTTTCGCGCGCTGGCTGGCCGACAAACGCTCCCCGCTCACCGCGCGCGTCGCGGTCAACCGCGTGTGGCAGGCGGTGTTTGGCACGGGCCTCGTCGAGACGGCGGAGGACTTCGGCACGCGCGCGCCGGTGCCGGAGTATCTCGACGTGCTCGACGCGCTCGCCGTGGATTTCATGGCGCACGGCTGGAGCCAGAAACACCTGCTGAAAACGATTCTCTCCAGTGCCACCTACCGCCAGTCGTCCGCCGCCACGCCCGCGCTGCTCGAGCGCGACCCCGCGAACCGCCTGCTCGCGCGCGGGCCGCGGTTCCGTCTCGAGGCCGAGGTCGTGCGCGACACCGCGCTCGGCATCGCCGGCCTGCTCACCGAAAAAATCGGCGGGCCAAGCGTCTTCCCGCCCGTGCCCCAGAGCGTGATCGATTACAACTACGTGAAGCCGACCTATTGGATTCCCGCGTCGGGGCCGGAGCGCTACCGCCGCGCGCTCTACGTTTTTCGCAAGCGCTCGATGCCCGACCCGGTGATGAGCGTTTTCGACGCGCCCAACGCCGACATTGCGTGCGCGCGCCGCCCGCGCTCCAACACCCCGCTCGCCGCGCTCACGAGTCTCAACGAGCCCGTCTTCGTCGAGGCCGCGCAAGCCCTCGCGCTCCGCATCCTCCGCGAGGGCGGCGCCACCGACGCCGAGCGCGCCGACTACGCCTACCGCCTCAGCACCGCGCGCCCGATCCGCGAGAGCGAGCGCACCACGCTCGCTGCACTCCTGCGCGACACCCGCCAGCGCCTCGCCGAAGGCTGGCTCAACCCGCGCGAGATCGCGACGGGCGAAGCCGCGAAACTCCCCGCGCTCCCACCCGGCGCGACGCCGCAGGACGCCGCCGCGTGGACGATTGTCGCGCGGGTGCTGCTCAACCTCGACGAAACGCTGACGAAGTCCTGACTATCTAATTCTAAGAAACATGAACCACTGATGAACACTCATGGACACTGATGAAACGGCTGCGCGCCGGCGGCGTTGGCATCCGAGCCTTTCTTCATCAGTGCTCATCAGTGAAAATCAGTGGTTCAACTGAGTTTTCCGAAACCATGTCCCTCGCCACCGATCTCCAGGCCGAACGCGCACGGCTCCTCTCCCGCCGCTGGTTCCTCCGCGACTGCGGTGTCGGTCTCGCGGGCGCCGCGCTCACACAACTCCTCGCCCGCGACACTCGCGCCGCCGTGTCCACGACACCGGCGAAAAATCCACTCACGCCCCGGCCGCCGCATTTCGCGCCGAAGGCCAAGCGGGTCATTTATCTTTTCCAGGCCGGCGCGCCGAGCCACCTCGAGCTCTTCGATCCGAAGCCGGAGCTGACGAAACGCGACGGCCAGTTGCCGCCCGCCGAACTGCTCAAGGATTACCGCGCGGCGTTCATCAAGCCGAACTCCGCGCTGCTCGGGCCGAAATACAAATTCGCGCGCCACGGCCAGTCGGGCATCGAGTTTTCCGAACTCCTCCCGCACACCGCGAAGCTCGCCGATGATCTCTGCGTGATCCGCTCGATGCAGACCGACGCCGTGAACCACGCGCCCGGCCAGATCATGATGAGCACGGGCTCGCAGCAATTCGGCCGTCCGAGCCTCGGCGCATGGACGCTCTACGGCCTCGGTAGCGAGAATGAGGACCTGCCCGGCTACGTCGTTCTCACGAGCGCGAAGGGCACGAGCGGCGGCGCGAGCAACTACGGCTGCGGCTTTTTGCCCACGGTCTACGGCGGCGTGCCGTTTCGCAGCGCGGGTGATCCGATTCTTTATCTTTCAAACCCGCCGGGCATCGACGCCGCGACACAGCGCGCCTCGCTCGATGCGTTGCGTGAGCTCAATCAGAGCTCCCTCGCCACCGCCGGAGATCCCGCGATCGCGGCGCGCATCGCGAGCTACGAGCTGGCCTACCGCCTCCAGACGAGTGCGCCCGAGCTGATGGACCTCGGCGCCGAGTCCCCGGCCACGCTTGAGCGCTATGGGATCAAGGAGGCGAAGGAGTCCACGTTCGCACGCAACTGCCTGCTCGCGCGCCGCCTGATCGAGCGCGGGGTGCGCTGCGTGCAGCTCTTCCACGAGGCGTGGGACCAGCACGGCAATCTCACGAAAGACCTGAAGAAAAACTGCGGCGACACCGATCAGGCCAGCGCCGCGCTCGTCGCCGATCTCAAGGAGCGCGGGCTGCTCGACGACACGCTCGTGATCTGGGGGGGCGAGTTTGGCCGCACGCCGATGGTGCAGGGCGGCAACGACGGCCGCGACCACCACAACCGCGCCTTCACGATTTGGATGGCCGGCGGCGGTGTGAAGCGCGGCCACGTCCACGGTGAGACCGACGACCTCGGCTTCAACGTCGCCCGCGATCCCGTGCACGTGCACGACCTGCACGCGACGATTCTCCACCTGCTCGGCTTCGACCACACGCGACTCACGCATCGTTTCCAGGGCCGCGACTTCCGCCTCACCGATGTGCACGGCGAGGTCGTGCATGACATCATCGCCTAATCAGCGCCCGTCCGCTTTGCCTTTCCCCATGAACCTCCCCCGCCTCCTCGTTCCGGTCGCCTTTGCGGCGGCCGTCGTCTCCGCCGCCGCCGCCGACCATGGCTTCGTTCCCCTCTTCAACG
>JBEANZ010000240.1:0-9181 GCA_041165185.1 Verrucomicrobiota bacterium
CGACACCGAAAAATCCCCCGCCACCGCCGCCGTCTCCGAGTTTCAGGCCGAACGCGCCGCCACGCAGCAGCTCGTCGCCAAAGGCCGCGCCCAATACGTCGCCGGCGACATCGACGGCGCCCAAGCCACCTTTCGCGAAATAGAAGCCAAGGAGCCGGACAACACCGTCGCCAAGGGCTTCCTCCTCCGCATCGCCAACGAAAAGACCGAGACCGGCGCGCTCAACCGCGAGAAAACCCGCGCTCAGCTCCTCGAGGAGGTCGCCAAGGGCTGGCAGCGCCCCGGCATCTATCAGGAGCGCGCCCGCGGCACCGAGCTCTCCGCCGCCGTCGCCCCGCTCGCCAAGAAACTCACCGAGATCATCCTGCCCAGCGTCAGTTTCACGCGCGCCGAAATCGGCCAGGTCGTCACCGCGCTCAGCGCCGCCTCCGAGGAATTCGACACCGCCGGCGGCGCCGCCAAGGGCGTCAACATCGCCCTCGTCGATCCCTCGAACAAGGTCCCGACGATCACGGTCACGCTCCGCAACATGTCCCTCAAGCGCGTCCTCGACCTCGTGACCGAGCAGATCGGTTATCAATACGAGGTGCAGTCCGACGCCGTCGTCGTGCGCCCCGGCGGCGAGACTTCGACCCTTGAGACCGCGTTCTTCCCCATCTCGCGCGCGACCGTCCTGCGCATGACCGGCATTTCCGGCGGCGGCAAAACCGATGCGGCCGCCCCGGGCGGCGGCGCGCCCGCGGGCGGCGGCGGCGAGGGCGCGACCGGCGGCGAAGTCGCCGGCATGAAGTCCTTCCTCCAATCCGCCGGCGTGAACTTCGAGTCCGTCCCCGGCGCCAACCTCGCCTACGACGGCTCCGCGATCATCGTCACGCAGACGACGCGCAACGTGGACCGCATCCGCAACATCCTCTCGCGTTACAACGACGTCCGCCAGGTCGAGATCGAGTCGAAGTTCATGGAGGTGCAGGAGGGCGCGCTCGAGGAGCTCGGCGTCACCTGGAATCTCTCGCGCCGCGGCATCAAGCAAATCAACCCCGCGACCGGCGCGCCCATCCTCGACGCGAACGGCCGCCAGGTCTTCACACCGCAGGAGACTTACACGAGCGGCGGCGTCACGCGCCAGCTCAGCTCCGCGTTTCCCAGCACCTCCAATCAAAACGCGATCACCATCACCGACATCACCGGCGGTAACACCATCAGCACCGGCACCGCCCCCACCCAGATCCCCGGCGGCGTGCAGCTCGGCGCCACCGCCGCCGCGCTCGCCAACATCGCCGGCTTCGTCGGCGAGTTCGACGTCAACGCCGTCGTCCGCGCGCTCTCGCAGAAGCAGGGCACGGACCTCCTGAGTTCGCCGAAAATCACCGCGCTCTCCGGCTACCCCGCCAACATCGTCGTCGCCCAGGAACTGCTCTACCCGCAGAGCTACGGCCAGATTCAGAGTCAGGTCGGCTCCGGCGCCGCCGCCGGCGCGACTGGCATCAGCGCCGCGGGCGTCACCATCACCGCCGGCACGCCGCAGGAGTTCACCAAGCGCAACGTCGGCGTCGAGATGAAGGTCACCGCCACCGTCGAGGAGGACGACTACTCCATCAGCCTCGACCTCAACCCGAAGGTCACCGAGTTCGAGGGCTTCGTCGAATACGGCGGCCCCAGCATCGCGATCTCGTCGGGCGTGCAGGTCACCGTGCCCCCCGGCTTCTTCCAACCGATCTTCTCGGTGCGCGACATCTCGACCAAGGTCACCATCTGGGACGGCGCGACCCTCGTCATGGGCGGCCTCACGCGCGAGGAAGTGAAAAAGGTGAACGACAAGGTGCCGTTCTTCGGCGACCTCCCGTTCATCGGCCGCATCTTCCGCTCGAAGGGCGAGAGCGCGCAGAAGAAAAACCTCCTCATCTTCGTCACCGCCAATCTCGTCAGCCCCGGCGGTTCGCCGAAAAAGCAAAACCTCAAGAGCACCCCGGCCAACTCGCTCTTCCAAAACCCGACCATCGTCACGCCCGCCAGCGCCGAATCCCGCACCCGCTCTGGCGAAAAGTAAACCCACCGACCGCCCGACCTACCCATGAAAAACCTTTTCCGGCGACTCGGCGCAGGCGGCGCGCTGTTCGCGGCGTTGCTGGCCGCCCCCGTGGCGCTCGCCACGCCCACCATCTCGATCACGTCGCCGACCAACGCCACCAACCTCGGCACCGTCTCCAGCCCCACCGGCGTCACCATCAACGTCACCACCGCCATCGGCACCAGCCCGGGCGGCACGCAGGTTTCCTCGGTGAATTTTTTGGTCAACGGCACCTCCATCGGCACCGTCAGCGGCGGCGCGTTTGGCGCGTATGCGTTTCCCGCCTGGACGCCCACCGCCCCCGGCACCTACACGCTCACCGCCATCGTGACTGACACCTCCGTCGTCACCACCGGCACCACGCCGAATCTCAACACCGCCACCTCGCCCGGCGTCACCGTCACCGTGGCCGCCACGCGCGTCGCCACGCTCACCGCGCCGACCGCCGGCGCGGTGTTTGCGCAGGACTCGGAGATCTTTTTCCGCGCCGGCGCCGCGATGTCCGACGCCGTCGTCGCGCGCGTCGATTTCTATCTCGACGGCACCGCCACGCCCGGCACCGGCGCGCTCATCGCCACCAAGGCGCAGGCGCCCTACAACGCCGCCGTCGCCCTCACCGCCGCCAACGGCTTCAACGTCGGCTCGCACGTCCTCCGCGCCGATGCCGTCAACAGCGATGGCTCCGTCACCGTCGCCTCCGCCACCACCACGATCAACATCGCGGCTCCGTTCACCGGCAACCAACCCCCCGTCATCGCGCTCACCGCGCCCTCGGCCGGCGCGTTTGTGTTGGTGAATCAAAACGTCACCGTCGCCGCCACCGCGACCGATGCCGACGGCTTCATCCCCGCCACGGCCGGCGCCGGCGTCACCTTCTACGTCGACGGCGATCCCATCACCGCCGTCGGCACCGGCGAGACGAACCCCGACCTTATCGCGCCCTATTCCGTCACGTGGCGGCCCACGGTGGCGAAGGCGTTTTCACTCCGCGCCCTCACGGTCGACGACAAGAACGCCTACGTCCTCTCCCCCGCCGTCACCGTGACGGCCGTCGCCTCGCTCCCCACCGTCGCCATCACCGCGCCCGCCAACAACGGCACGCTCGCCACCGCCACCGCGACGACGCTCACCGCCACCGCCACGCCCAGCTCCGGTGCGACCGTCACGAGCGTGACCTTCTTCGCCGGCACCACGAACCTCGGCACCGGCACCTTCACCACCGGCACCACCTACTCGCTCGCGTGGACCACGCCCGCGACCGCGCAAGCCGTCGCGCTCACCGCCGTTGTCCTCGACTCCGCCGGTATCACCACGACCTCCGCCGCCATCACCGCCAACATCGGCACCGTCGCCCCCACCATCTCGATCACCGCGCCGACCGCCGGCGCGACCCTCGCGCTCAACACCGCCGCGGTCCTCACCGCCAGCGCCGCCGCGAGCGGCGGCGCGACCGTCAACAGTGTGACCTTCTTCGCCGGCACCACGAACATCGGCACGGGCGTGTTTACGAGCGGCACGAGTTACTCGTTCAGTTGGACGCCCACCTCGACCGGCACCTTCTCGATCACGGCCCGCGTGACGGACTCCAACAACGCCACCACCACCTCGTCCGCCGTCAGCGTCACCGTCTCCGCCGCCGCCCCCACCATCGCGATCACCTCGCCCACCAACGGCGCCACCATCCCGCTCGGCACCACGCCGACGCTCACCGCCAACGCCGTCGCCAACTCCGGCGCGACCGTCAGCCGCGTCGATTTCCTCGCCGGCGCGACCATCGTCGCCACCGCCCTCGCGCCCACCGCGGGCTCTTCCTACTCGGCGACGTGGACGCCCACCGCCGCCGGCATCACCGCCCTCACCGCGCGCGTGACCGACTCCAACGGCACCGTCGTCAACTCCATCGTCGTCAACGTCAACGTCACCGCCCCCGCCGTCGCCCTCACGTCGCCCACCGCCGGCTCGACCGTCGCGCTCAGCGTCGCCGTGCCCCTCACCGCCACCGCGACGCCCGTCGCGCCCGCGACGATTACGAAGGTGGATTTCTTCGCCGGCACGCTCCTCGTCGGCACCGCCAACGCCGCGCCCTACACCGTGAACTGGATCCCGACCGCGACCGGCGCGACCTCCCTCACCGCGCGCGTCACCGACTCGAACAACGCCGTCATCACCTCCGCCGCCGTCAGCGTCACCGTCGCCACGAGCGCTCCCACCATCTCGATCACCGCCCCCGCCAACGGCTCCGCCGCCGCCGTCGGCGCCGCGACCACCGTGACCGCCACCGCCACCGCGACGAGCGGCGCCACCGTCTCCCGCGTCGATTTCCTCACCGGCACCACGATCGTCGCGACCACGTTTTCGCCGGTCGCGGGCAACACGTTTTCCGCCAGTTGGACGCCCACCGCCGCCGGCATCACCGCCCTCACCGCGCGCGTGACCGACACCACCGGTGCCACCGCGACCTCCGTCATCGTCAACATCAACGTCAACGGCCCCTCCGTCGCCCTCACCGCGCCCGCCAGTGGCAGCTCCGTCACGACCGGCCTGCCCGTCACCGTCACCGCGACGGCTGCCGCCACCGCGCCCGCCACGATCGGGCGCGTGGATTTCTTCGCCGGCACGACGCTCGTCGGCACCGCCGGCGCCGCTCCCTACACCATTTCGTGGACGCCCACGACCAGCGGCACGTTCTCACTCACCGCCCGCGCCACCGACTCCAATGGCGCCACCGTCACGTCGACCGCCGTCAGCGTCACCGCCGCCGCCTTCGCCCCGACCATCTCGATCACGGTGCCGAGCCCGGGCGCGTCCGTCTCCTTCGGCCAGATCGTCCAGATCACGGCCAACGCCGTCGCGAACGGCGGCACGACCGTGCAGACTGTGGACTTCTTCGTCGGCGCGACGCGCATCGCCACGGTCGCCGGCCCAGGCCCCTACACGGTGCCGTGGCAGCCCGCGAGCGTCGGGACTTTTTCCCTCACCGCCCGCGTCACCGATTCCATCGGCGCGACGGCGACTTCGGCCGCGGTCTCCGTCACGGTGACCACCGTCGCCGCGTTCATTTCGCTCGACGGTCCCCTCACCGGTTCGACCTTTGCCAACGGTGCGACCGTCGGCCTCATCGCCAACGCCGCCGGGGCCAACGGCGCGGCCGTCACCCGCGTCGATTTCCTCGTCGGTGGCGCCATCGTCGCCACCGCCACCAACGCCCCCTACGCCGGCGTCTGGGTGCCCTCGGCCACCGGCACCTTCTCGATCACCGCCCGCGTGACCGACGCCAACGGCACCACCGCCACCTCGACTCCCGCCGTCGTCACCGTCGTCGCCGCCACCCGCGTCGCCTCCCTCACCGCGCCGACCAACGGCTCCACCCTCCCCGTCAACTCCGCCACCATCCTCCGCGCCAACGCCAGCTTCTCCGACGGCCTCGTCGCGCGCGTCGACTTCTACGCCAACGGCGCCCTCCTCGGCACCTCCGCGACCTCGCCGTATTTCCTCGCGACCACGTTCACCACCGCCGGCGCCTACACCCTCGTCGCCCGCGCCGTCGGCACCGACGGCAGCACCTTCGAGTCCGGCGGCACCGTTCTCAACGTCGTCCCCGCCGCCGGCCAGCCGCCCACCGTCGGCATCGTTACGCCCGCCACCGGCTCGTTCCTCCCCGTCGGCCTCGTCACCACCATCACCGGCAACTCCGCCGACGCCGACGGCACCGTGACCGGCGTGCAGGTCTTCGCCAACGGCACCGCCCTCGGCGCCGCCACCGTGCAGCCCAACGGCACCTGGACCATCGCCTGGACCCCGTCCACCATCGGCGCCGCCTCCCTCGTCGCCATCGCGTCCGACAATTCCTCCAACTCCGCCGCCTCCCCCACCGTCGCCGTCAACGTCACCGACAGCACCTCGCCCACCGTCAGCCTCGCCGCCACCCCCGGCACCACGACCCTCCCCGCCGGCGCCACCCGCAATATCCTCGCCACCGCCGCCGCCTCCGCCGGCCGCGCCATCGTGCGCGTCGAGTTCTTCGTCAACGGCACCAAGGTCGGCGAGAAAACCGCCGCCCCGTATAATTACCGCTATGTCGCCCCCGCGGCCACCGGCACCTATGTGCTCTCCGCCCGCGCCACCGACAACACCGGCCTCGCCAGCGACGCCCAGTTGCCCCTCGCCGTGATATCGCCCGTCGGCGCCAGGCCCACCATCAGCCTCCTCACCCCGACCAACAACTCCACCGTCGTCCCCAACACCGCGCTCAGCCTCGCCGCCGCGGCCGTCGCCCCCGGCGGCAGCGTCGCGAGTGTCCAGTTCTACGCCAACGGCAGCCCCGCCGCGATCAACAGCGGCAACCCCGTGGTCAACTCGCCCTACCTCTCGAGCTTCACCCCGACCACGCCCGGCAGCTACGTCCTCGATGCCATCGCCACCGACGACCGCGGCAACACCGCCGTCTCCAACCCCATCACGATCACCGCCGCCCTCGGCACCCCCACGATCGCGATGACGGTGCCGAATCCGAACTCCAACGTCACCGCCCGCGCCACGCCCACCGTGCCCTTCGCCATCTCCGTCACCGCCACGCCTGGCACCGGTGCCGGCGTCATCCTCGTCGAGTTCCTCCTCGACGGCCAGCAGATCGGCACTCGCACCACGCCCTCGACCGGCACCACCTACACGTTGCAGTGGACGCCGCTCGTCTCGCAGCTCGGCAGCCACCTGCTCACCGCTCGCATCACCGACACCAATTCCCAGACCGCCACCACCACGCCGGCCGCGAGCCTGTCGGTCACCAACTCCGTCGGCACCCCCCCGTTCTTCGCCGGCGCGATTTCCACGACGCCCGTGCCCGCGCAGGGCCTGCAGACCGCCTCGACCGTCAACTTCGTCGCCAACGTCACCGCCACCGGCAGCATTCTTGGCACGACCAACCCCAACTCGCTCACCCGTGTCGAATATTTCCTTAATGATGTGAGCATCGGCACCGCCGCCGTCGAGCAGGCCACCACCTTTTGGCGGCTCGCCTACGACCTCAGCCGCTACGATTTCTCCCAGGTCACCCCCGATGCGAACACCGGCCGCTACGTCGTCCCGCTCTATGCCGTCGCCACCGACCGCAACGGCAACCAGACCATCTCCGGCACCACCACGCTCACGATCAGCCCGTCCACCAGCGCCGCGCCCACCGTCACGCTGACCACACCCTTCAACGCCCCGAACAACGTCACCATCACCCAGGGCACGAGCCTTTTCCTGTTGGCCAACGCCTCCGATGGCGACGGCACCGTCTCCGCCGTCCAGCTCTTCGCCAACGGCACCTCGACCGGCATCACCGTCAACAACCCCAACGCCAACGGTGCCTTCTTCCAATATACGCCCCCCGCCGCCGGCCGCTATAACCTCTTCGTCGTCGCCACCGACGACAGCGGCAACACCGCCGTCTCCAATCCCTCGCTCCTCCTCAACGTCACCGCCGTCAGCGCCCCCAACACCGCCATCACCCGCCCCACCGACAACGCCACCGTCACCAGCGTCGGCGCCCCGGTGTTCCTCGAGGGCACGGCCACCAGCTCCGACCCGACCCTCACGCCCACGCTTCAGTTCATCGCCCAGGGCACCAACTCCAACAACCGCCAGGTCACCATCAACGGCCAGCGCGTCGGCATCACCACCACCTACCGCGCGATCTTTACGCCTACGATCGCGGACACTTATTCGATTTCCACGCAGGCGACCGTCAGCGGCGTGACCGGCCCGAGCAGCGCCTCCCGCACCGTCGTCGTCAACAACGTCGTCGGCATCGGGCCCACCGTGTCGTCGGTCAACTTCACCCCCAGCACCACCCAGTTCAGTTCCGCCTCCACCGCCATCTTCGGCGTCACCGCCACCGACGCCGACGGCGCGATCTCCAGCGTCGAGTTCTTCGTCAACCGCAACAGCATCGGCCAGGCCGTGCGCGACGGCGTGTCCAATCTCTGGCGCGTGCCGACCAACTTCGCCGGCCTCGCCCTCAACACCGGCTTGGAGGTCGTCGCCATCGCCCGCGACAACGCCGGCAACCTCGCCGCCTCGCCCACCACCAATATCGCCATCACCGCCGCCAGCAGCGCCGCCCCCACGATCTCCATCTCCGCGACGCCCGCCACCGTCGCTTTCGGCCAGCAGGTCTCCCTCACCGCCAACGCCGTCGACGCCGACGGCTCCGTCAGCACCGTGCAATATTTCGTCAACGGCGCCGCCTTCGCCACCACCGGCAACGCCCCCTCCTTCACCGTCACCAACTTCCCCACCGGCGTCTCGGGCACCTTCAACGTTTACGCCATCGCCACCGACAACACCGGCAACACCTCCATCTCGCCCACCATTCAGGTCACGGTGAAGCGCAACAACCCCATCATTGATGACGACGCCTTTATCTTTCAGGCCCACCAGGACATCGTAAACCGCAACCCCAACGCCACCGAGCTCGCCACCTACGGCGCCCTCATCGCCGGCGGCGTCACCACGCGCGCCCAGCTGATCAACACCCTCGCCACCGCCCCCTCGACCAACGCGACCTTCAATCAGGTCGTCAACGCCCTCGCCGCCTATCAGGTCATCATGGGCCAGTGGCCCACCAGCACCACCTACGCCACCCTCTTCAATCTCCGCGGCAACCTCGGCAACGTCGTCGGCACCGTCCTCACCTCCACGGAATATATTCTGAAATATCCCGAGCACGTCGCGCCCACCACCGCGTTGCTCAACAACGCCGCCAGCGCCATCCCCGCCGACACCTTCCTCGCGCGCCTCTGGGCCAACGCCGGCCTCCCCGGCACCCCCGGCTCGCTCGACAGCGTCCGGTTCCGCAGCAACGACACCGCCAACCTCACCCTCGGCATCGGCCGCGGCTATAACGTCGTCGGCCTCAACACCGCCGTCGGCGAATTCGTCACCAACACCAACGTCAATAACACCGCCCTCTTCAACTCCGCCAAGGCCGCCGCGCTGTTCTTCATGTTGGAAAAACCGCAGGTCCTCGTCGACACCACCAACGCCACCGCCGGCGCTCTCACGATCCCCGCCGCCACCGCCCGCATCGCCGCCATCGCCGCCCTCGCCGACCTCACCAAGATGGCCGAC
>JBEANZ010000241.1:0-3076 GCA_041165185.1 Verrucomicrobiota bacterium
CGTGGCTGAGGCGTCCCGCCTCAGCCGGAACGATTCAGTTGAACCGCGAATGGACGCGAATGGACGCGAATAAAAACCACGACCCGCAACACGAAGAAACGCTCGCACCAAACGGTGAACGGAGATTTCGCCGGGAACCGCTGTTGGGCTGCCTGTGAATTCGCGTCTATTCGTGTCCATTCGCGGTTCATTAATTGCACGGGTCCGCCTCACGCCGCATCGCGCCGTGGTGCGCGCGTCGGTTCGAGTGCCGGTCTGAGTGCCGCGTCCGCGCTGCGTTCGAGCCACGAGGCGGGACGCCTCGTCCACGACTCAGTTTCGCGGCGTGAGCGGCGTGTAGTAGTAAACGACCACGTAGGTCGCGGGCGTTTTCCCGGCGTTGCGGAGAAACGTGGTCGCACCGGCGGCGAAGAAAATCACCGAGCCCGGGCCGCCGGTTTTCGACTGACCGTCCCAGTGCGCCTCGATGGTGCCTTCCTTCACGAGGATCACTTCCTCCTGCCGGTGCTTGCTCGGCTCGCTGCTTTTCTCGCCGGGATTGAGCGTCGTGATGTGGCAGTGGAGCTGATCGACGGTGGCGGTCGGGCCATCGAAGACGGCGCGGCGCTCGCCCTTGGCGTTGGCGACGGCGACGAGTTTGTCCCAGACGAAAACGTCGGAGGTGAGCATGGGGGCGGGGGCTTTTTTCGGGGCGTCGGCGGCGAACGCGATGGCGACCGCGGTGGAGGCGGCGGCCACGACGAGTGCGGCAGGGCGGGGGAGTTTCATGGCGGATTCGTTGGTGCGGGGATTTGGCGCGGGCGGAAACGAGGCGGGACGCCTCGTCCACGACTCGCTCAAAAACTCAGCGTCGTCGTGAACGAAATCTTCCGCGGCTCGAGTTGATTGAAGCCGCTCTTCACCTGCATGCGCGGGTTGCCGCCGGGGGCGGTGAGCGCGTTGCCGTTGCCGGTCAGGGCGCCGGGGAGATTTTGGAGCTGGCCCGCCTGAATGACCGAGTAGCTGTTCCACTGCGGTTTGTCGTCGTCGAGCAGGTTGGTGATGTTGATTTGGAAACGCGCCTGCACCTTGCCGAAGCGCTTCGTGTAGTTGGCGCCCGCCGTGGTGGACCACGTGGGATCGACCCAGAGGTAATCGTAGGCGGCTTGGGCGGATTGGAGCACCGACGGGTTATCCGTGTTGAATTTCAACCGGGGATCGCGGCTGCCAACTTTCTTGTGCGCGCGATAGTTGACGCCGGCGTTGAAGCCGACGCCGCGCAGCGAGCCTTCGGTGAAGCGATAGGAACCCGCGAGGTTCACGCGATGGCGTTCGAGGTTGTTGCCGAGCGTGCCGGGCGTGGAGCCGTTGAGGCTGTTCTCGATGTTGAGCACCGCCTGGCGAATCTGCGCCGGATCGAGGATGGCCTTGCCGTCGACGACGGTGCCGGTCGTCGCCTGCCCGCCACGATCGTAGTAGGCGCGGTTGGCCGTGAAAAAATTCCGCCGATCACGGCTCTCGTAAATCGTCTGGACGATGGGGTGCGAGTAGTTGGCGGTGAGCGTGAGGTTGCGCGTGGGATTCGCGGTCAACTCGGCCTCCCAGCCTTCGAGTTTGCGCGAGGCGACGTCCTGAAAATTGAAACCCGCGCCCGTGACGTAGCGCGTGTCGGTGAAACCGAGGTTGTTGTAGAGATTCTGCCAGTCGCCGCGGCCGCCCCAGGTGCTGAGCTGGTCCGTCTGCGTGGTGTTGTATTTGGTGAGCGTAAGGTAGGCGATGCCGTCGCCCATCGCGTAGCGGAGGCCGACGTCCTTGGTGACCGAGCGGGTGAGCGGGGGGTTGTCCTCGGAGATGAGCGGGATGGTGGCGTTGGCGATCTGGGCGAAGTTGGAGGAGTAGTTCGCGACGAAACCGAGCGGCGCGAGCCACTTGGACTTGCCGAGGAAGGGATAGGTCACGACGCCGCCGCTCGGGCTCGTCTGCCAGAGCTGGCGGATGCGGTGCAGGCCGGGAACGAAAACATTGGAGCCGCCGAACGTCTCGAAGCCGCCGATGTTCTTGTAGGTGACCGGATCGTTGCCGATGCGATTCAGGAAATCGCCATGCACGCGGTCGCGCCGGATGCTGCCGGTCAGCGCAAGGCGTTCGCCGAAAAACGTGCTCTGCGAAACGAGCTGCCCGTAGGCAATGGTGCGTTGGTTGATGTTACCGCCGGTCTCGACGAAGGCCCAGTTGACGCCCGGGACGTTCGGTGGCGTGACCGCGCCGATCTTCGGCTGCGGATTGTCCCAGTAGATGCGGTAGCGGAGCTGGTTCATGGCGTTGTTTACGTCCGCGCTCGCGGGGTTGTTAGACCAGCGCCACGCGGCGTTCTTCGCCTCGAAGGTCGTGCGGCGCCAGCCGGCGTTCGCGCTGAAGCGCTGCTTGAGATCGAAGAACCGCGGCAGCGCGAACTTGTAGGTGCCGGCCACCTTGTATTCGCGGACCTTGTCCTGCTGGTATTGGAAACTCTGGCCGAAGTCCGAGTAGGCCTTGCCGAAATTCGGGTTGGCCGCGCCGCCGGGGAGCACGCGATTCACGTCGATGCGGTAGTCGCCCGGGAGCTGATCGGTGTAATCGTAGAACGGATCGCCGTCGTTCTTCACGATGCCGAACTGGATGTAGAGGTCCTGCGAGAAACGGTGATCGAGCCAGTAGGACTGCGCGTTGAAGTCGCGGTCGATCTTGGAATCCGCGGGGCCGAGGAAAAATTCCTTCGACACGCCGGACTTGAAATTGGGCAGGTCGAGCCGGCCTTGCCACGGGATGTTGTAACCGAGGCCGACAGAGGAATATTGGTTGCCGCGGTAGTTCACCAGGCTGTTGGTGCCGAAATTCCAGACTTGATAGTCCTGCGTGGCGCTAATCTGGGTCAGGCCGAAATTGGCGAAGTTGGCAATCGCGCTGTTGTTGGTGTTCGACGTCACGCCATCCCAACGAGACGCCTGCTCGGAGTAGAAGCGGCGATAGGCGACGTTCTTCTCCGCGTCGCGCTGCACCTCGGCGCGAAACTGCGTGTTGTCGGAAATCTTGTAGGTAACCGTGGCGGTGAGGCCGT
>JBEANZ010000242.1:0-3734 GCA_041165185.1 Verrucomicrobiota bacterium
CGTCGACGATAAGACCATCCGCCGCGCCCGCGAAGAGCAGCGCTCGCTCGCCGACGTCACGAAGCAGTGGACCGACAAATTCCACGCCGACTGCGCCGCGCTTAACTGCCTCCCGCCGCACGCCGAGCCCACCGCCACCGGCTACATCCGCGAGCAAGTCGACATGATCGACGTGCTCATGAAAAAGGGAAACGCCTACCGCGCGCCGGACGGCTCCGTGTATTTCAAGGTCGGTTCGTTCGACGCCTATGGGAAACTCTCGCGCGTGAAGGAGCGCGAGCTGCAAGTCGGCTCCGCGCTCGCGCACAAGTCGCAGGCCGTCGACGCCGACGAAAAGGAAGACGCCACCGACTTCGCACTCTGGAAAGCCCACAAGCCCGACGACGGCGACAACGCCTGGGACAGCCCGTGGGGCCGCGGCCGCCCCGGCTGGCACATCGAGTGCAGCGCGATGAGCAAAAAAATCCTCGGCGACACCATCGACCTCCACACCGGCGGCGAGGATCTATTGTTTCCGCACCACGAAAACGAAATCGCGCAGAGCGAATGCTGCAACGGCGTGCCGTTCGCGCGCCACTGGTATCACAGCAAACACCTGCTCGTGGACGGCGCGAAGATGAGCAAGAGCCTCGGGAATCTCTACACGCTCGACGACCTCACCGCGAAAGGCTTCTCGCCGATGGCGGTGCGCTACGCGCTGCTGATGGGGCATCCGCAGAAGCAGCTAAACTTCACGCTGGATTCGCTGCACGCGGCAGAGAGCGCGCTCCAAACTCTTCGCTCCGTTCCGGCGATTTTTTCGGTTCAGCAAAACGTCGTCGAAAATCCAACATCATCGAAGAATTTCGCCCGTGTCTTTGACGCGCTTCACGACGATCTAAACGTTCCGGGTGCCTTTGGCGCGTTGTTCGAGATTCGGCACGAGATTGCTTACGCAATTGGCGGAAAACCGACTCGCGGCGACGAGGCAGAGTTCAATCGAGCGATATTTGCGCTCGGGTTGAACCTCGAAAAGGCCAAGTCCGAAGCGCCGTCCGCTGTCACCGCCCTCGCCGAAAATCGCTGGGCCGCGAAAACCGCGAAAGACTTCGCCGCCGCCGACGCGCTCCGCAAAGAACTCGCCGCCGCTGGCTGGTCGATGCTCGACCGCAAGGACGGCTACTCGCTCGAGCCGTTGAAGAAATAGCTTCCGCGTTGTTTTGTGCGGGAGATTCCGAGCATTGGGTGCCCTGAAGCGGTCGAGAGTTGAAAGCCTCCGGGGCAAGTCCCCACTGCGGTTGAAGTGGCGGTGAATTTTCTCCGCACGATGCCTTGCACGCCGGAGGTGTGCCAGAAAGTAGCCGGGGGTGGGCACGCCCCCCCCGGCAGTCTTCCGTCTTCCGATGCACCCCGTAGCGGGTGCCAGAAACGCTGGGAGGCGCACCGTTCTGGCGTCCCTGCAGGATGCTCAATCAGAACACCGTAGCCGGGGGTGTCGCCGCAACGGCTCAACCCCCGGCGACTTTCCTGCACACCTGCGGTGTGCAGGCCAACCGTGCCGGCAAATCCGATTTACGGCGTATCCGGCGCACCTGAAAATCCTCAACTCAATGGCAGCTGGGCAACTGCGTTGCGCGGAGGTCCGCCCCAAGAATTCAAGCCCTGAAGGCGCGAAACGGGACGCGGGTGTCGCCTCTTCAGGGCGCTGAAATTTTTCCATTCAGAATCCCGGGGCGGTGCCTCGGGCTCTCGACCTTCGCCCCTTTGGGCTACCGGGCAGGCGCCCGTCACGCACGGAAAGCGGGTGGAACCTCAATCCATTTGCCAAGCGCGATTGGCCGTTCGTAGGGCCGCCGCTCGAGGAGGTGGGCCTCGATTCCATTTCCCGGCTCACACGAAGCCCAGATTGCGCGTTTTGAAGCGGCCGATGTTTGGGAGGACGGTCGAGAGGTCGGTGGCGCTCACGCCGAACCACGTCGCGAGCGTCGCGGCGTATTCGTCGACGCTCGTCGTCGGGATCCAGCGGCCGAGGCCGGTGTCGTCGGGGCCGTTGACGGTGAGCGTGGGCATCTTGCCGTAGATGTCGGTGCCTTTCACGGCGCCGCCCACCACGAACGCGTGGCTGCCCCAGCCGTGGTCGGAGCCGTCGCCGTTCGAGCGGTAGGTGCGGCCGAAATCCGACGCGGTGAAGAGCGTGGCCTGGTTGGCGATGCCGAGTTCGACGGTGGCGTTGTAGAACGCGTTCACGGCCTGGCTCACCTGCGCGAGCAGGTCCGCGTGGACGCCGGAGGTGGGCGTGGCGTTGGCGAGTTGGGAGGCGTGGGTGTCCCAGCCGCCGAGTTGCACGAAGAAGACCTGGCGTTTCAGCCCGAGCGCGGTGGAGGCGGCGATGAGGCGGGAGACCATGCGGAGCTGGTTGCCGGCGGTGGTGTTGGGAAACACCGTCGTGAGCGCGGGCGTGGTGGCGAGGACGCCGTTGAGGAGGTCGGCGCTGACGATGGCGTCGTTCGAGACGGTGCCGAAAGCGCTCTCGAGCAGGCCGGGCTGCGCGGCGGCGAAGAGGTCTTTCTGCGCGCGGAAGCGGATGCTGTCGGTCGAGGTGGGCGTGAGGCTGGTCGTGTTACCGACGAGGGTGGAGGCGCTGGTGGTGCCGACGGCGTATTGGGTGACGACGTTGCCGATTTGGAAGGTGTTTTTCCCGGCGACGCTGATGGACATCGAGACGTCGTTGCTGGAGTTGAAGGCGGAGAGGAGGTCGGCGATGCGGCCGCCCCAGCCGGTGGCGGTGGGTTTGTCGGGGACGCTGTGCTGCCACTGGACCTGTTGGTCGCTGTGCGAGAAAAGCTGCGGGGGGAGCGGGACGGCGCCGGCCGTGTATTGGGCCTTGGTGGTGGGGTAGACGAGGGTGCCGACGTTGGCGACGACGGCGGCGCGGCCGGCGCCGAAGAGGCTCTGGAGTTCGGGCATCGCGGCGTGGAGGCCCCACGTGCGGCCGTCGGAGGTCTTCGGGGAGAGGGGCAACAGGCCGGTCTGCGGGAGCGCGAGGTTGGAGCGCGCGGAGGCGTAGGCGGCGTAGCCCGAGCCGGTGGGGATGAGGAGGTTGTTGGCGTCGTTGCCTCCGTTGAGGAAGAGGCACACGAGGGCCTTGTAATCGGAGCCGATGGCGGCGGCGGCGCGCGGGACGACGGGGCCGTTGGTCGGGCTGGCGGCGGCGGCCATGAGCCGGAGGCTCGACAGCGCGGACAACATCCCGGTGTAGCCGACGGCCGCGCAGCAGGCGGAGCCGAGGAAGCCGCGGCGGGAAAGATCGGAAGCGGCGGGAGAGTGCGGGGACGAGGGAGCGGATTTTTTGCTCATGGGAGGGGCGGGAGAGGGGGAGGCAGGAGAACGGAGACAGGAGGCGGGACGGCGAAGTGGAAACGGGGCGGAACGCGGTGGTGAAAGGGAAGGCGGAGATTTTTTTTGGAGCGGGTCGCGGAGTGGATTTCTTCTCCGGGTTCTTTCTCTTCGATCTTTCTCTTTCCTCTTTCGTCAGGATTCGGAGGGAGAAAGAGGAAAGAGAAAGATCGAAGAGAAAGATGCGGAGTGCGACGCGGGGAGGGGTAGGAACGCCGGATTATTTTTGGATGGCGCTGGAGGGGGAAGTGAGTGTGAGGAGGATCGCGGTGTTTACGCGGTCGAGGTTTGTGGCGGTCGTCGGGAGCGCGGCGATGGCGGCGAGGATGCGCGCCTTCGTGGCGGCGGGCATCACGTTC
>JBEANZ010000243.1:0-9013 GCA_041165185.1 Verrucomicrobiota bacterium
CACCGATCTTGAAATTCAGTCGTTGCTGGCGATGCCCGCCCGCCGCCGCTCGGGCCCCCGACGCACCCGCAAGGCTGCGAAATCCGCGTCCAAATCCCCCACCCGTCGAGTCGCGTCCAAGCCGTCCCCGACCGCTTGAGCCACGCCGGTTTTGACATTTTTTTAACCTTGAAGCGGGTCTTTCGTTGGGCTTTAGTTTTTGGACTGCTCGCCCTTGAGCGTATATCATCATCCATACGATAGTGTTCATATCCATGAAAAGCGTTAACAAATCCAACCGGGGCTTCACCCTCGTCGAAATCATGATCGTCGTCGTCATCATCGGCCTTCTGGCCGCCATGGCGATTCCTGCGTTCCAAAAGGTCCGCACCTCCTCGCAGGACAAAGCCGTCAGCAACAACGCCCGCCAGCTCGCCGCCGCCGCCGACCAGTATTTCCTGGAAAACGGCGTGTCCTCCGTGACGCAAGGCTCGCTCGTTGGTGCCACCAACTACGTCAAGTCCCTCAACCTCGTCGCCAACGAAACCTACCCCGCCGCCTACACCCAGGGCATCACCCTCACGGTGCTCGGCGTCGCCGGCCAGCGCACGATCACCTACGCCCCGTAAGGAATCGTTTCGCTTCACCTCTCGAGCCGCCCGGATTTTCGGGCGGCTTTTTTTTGCGTCCGCCGCCGGCGTCAGGCCACGACTTCGGCGATGAGTTGCCGCCGCTGCGGTCGGCGCGCGCCGACCACCACGGCGGCCGTCAACCGCTCCACCGCATCCGCCATCGCACCCGCGTCGTTCGCATGGACCTCACCCACCGCCTGCCCGCGCTCTACGCGCTCGCCCACCTTGGCTAGCCCGCTCACCCCAACCGCCGGATCGATTCGGTCTTCGGCGCGGACGCGGCCCGCGCCCAGCCGCAGCGCCGCCTCGGCCGCGCCCCGCGCGTCCACACCCGTCACAAAACCCGCCTTCTCTGCGCGCACCACCGCGCGCAGCCTCGCCTGCGGCAGCCGTTCTGGCGCGTCCACCACCCGCGCGTCCCCACCCTGCGCCGCCACCAGCTCGCGAAACACCCCCAGCGCCGCCCCGCTCGTGATCGCTCGCTCCAGTCGCGCGCGCGCCTCCGGCTTCGTCCGTGCCACCCGCGCCAACAGCAGCATCTGTTCTCCCAGCGCCAGGGTCACCGCCATCGTGTCCGCCGGCCCCTCGCCCCTCAGACACGCAATCGACTCGGCGACCTCGAGCGCGTTGCCCACCGCGCGACCGAGTGGCTCGTCCATCGCGGTCAACACAGCCCGCGTCGGCTTGCCCATTTTTTTCGCCACCTCCACCAACCCCCGCGCGATCCGCCTTGCCTCGCCCCGCGTCTTCATGAACGCCCCGGCGCCAAACTTCACGTCCAACACCAGCGCGTCGATTCCCTCCGCCAGTTTCTTCGACAAAATCGATCCGCAGATCAACGGCCCGCATTCGACCGTCGCCGTCACGTCGCGCAACGCGTAGAGTTTCCGGTCCGCCGGCGCCAGCTCCGCCGTCTGCCCGATCAGGCACAACCCGATCCGCTCCACCTGCGCGCGGTATTCCGCGACCGACAGGTCGACGCGAAAACCCGGGATCGATTCCAGCTTGTCGAGCGTGCCGCCGGTGTGGCCGAGGCCCCGCCCGGAAATCATCGGCACCGCCACGCCGCACGCCGCGACCATCGGCGCCAGATGCAGCGAAACCTTGTCCCCCACCCCCCCCGTGGGGTTCTTGTCGACCTTCGGTCGAGCAATCCCCGAAAGATCAACGACCACGCCCGAACGCATCATCGCCTCCGTGTAGTGCGCCGTCTCCGCCGCCGACATTCCGCGACAAAACACCGCCATCAACATCGCGCTCAGTTGGTAGTCGGTCCACGAACCATCCGTGGCCCCGCGCACAAACTCCCCGATCTCCGCTCGCGTCAGTGCGTGCCCATCACGTTTGCGGGCGATCACGTCCCGAGGAGAAAGCGCGGTGCTCATTGGCGAAGCCCGCGAGCGTGCCGCGCCGCGCCGCGGATGCAACGCGCCGCTTCAGCGCGCCTCGCCGCCAAATCCATACGCGCGCTCCACTTTCGCGACGCGCACCTCGTAAGCCGAATACCACGCCTCGCGCCCGCCACGCTGGGCGGCGGCGTGCTCGGCGTCGCGCTTCCACGCGGCGATCGCGGCCTCGTCGCGCCAGTAGCTCACCGTGATGCCGAGCCCGTCCGCGCCCCGCGCACTCTCGATTCCGAGAAAGCCATCGTAACGCGATCCCAGCTCCACCATCCGCCGCGCCACCTCGTCGTAGCCGCGATCGCCGTCCGAGCGGCGCGACGAAAAAATCACCGCGTAATACGGCGGGGCCGGCGTGCGGGCGAGGGCCGTGGGTGCGCTCATGATTGGACGCGTTTCAAAACCAACATCGCTTCCATGCCGACCGCAAACTGGCCCGCGACCCGCACGAGTTCGCTCGCGACGCCCACCGCCTTCAACTCCCGCCGCAGCCGCGCGACGCCCGGAACCGCGCGCCCCTCCACGTCGACGACGCGATGCAACCGCACCTCCGCCGCGCTGACCCGCACGAGTTCCCGGCACGCCGCGACATGCCAGTCGAAATCGAACCGCCGTTCTCGGCCGAACAACAGCCCCGCACACAACACCAGGTCAAACGTCTCATCGAAAAACGGCAGATGCGGCAACGCCGCGGCCACGTAACGTCCGTAAAACCGCTGCGCCGCGAAGTCCGCCAGAAAACGCGTCGCCGCATCGTTCCCTTCCACCCGCGCAGAAAGTTCATCCGGCCCATCCGCGTAGCACGGATCCACCGCCACGGCATCGATCCCGCGCGCACACGCTTCGGCGGTAAACGACGAAGAGCCGGCGGCGACATCGAGCACGTCCCGCCGCCGCAGCGCCGTCAGATCGAGCGCGAAGCACCGCGCGTATTCGGCCAGGGTGCGACCGCGGAAAGCCACCGGCGGCAACGGGAGCGGCGGCGGCGGCGGAAACTTGAGACCCCGCCGCCCTTGGGCGGTGACGGGAGAGAGCGAGAGCAAGGTTGGCATGGGGCAAAGGACGTCGAAGCGGTGGATCGGGTTGGAATTTGGAAAACAAAAAACCCGACTCGGTTGAGTCGGGCTCGGCGGATTTCGATGGGTTGAGATTTTTTCCAGGGCGCTTTCACCCCTCACCATCGTCGCCGAGCCAACGCGTGCCAACGGGCGCGCTTGGCCATCGTCTTGACGACGACGGAAAGGGTGGCGGTGGACTTGGCGGTGCGAATCACGGCGCGGAGAGATGCGGACGCCCCGCGGCGCGCGCAAGGAAATTTCGATTCCTCGATGTTTTCGGTGGGTCGCCATTCCTTTGCCACCCATTCCATTGCCAACCTTCCGTTGCCTGCACGGCTCGACTGGCACCCGATCAGGCGGGCCTCAGGCATCATGGCAGAGGAATGGGGACAAAGGAATGAGGTGCGCCCGGATCATAAGCCGGCGTCTCGTCACGGAACCACCAGCCACTGAAATCAGCGAAGAACCAAAATTTCTTCCCGCCGACTGCGGCGTCTACTTTTTCCCGCCGAACACCGCCCGCGCCATCGCAAACGGTGCGACCGTCAGCCGCGCAATCCCCGCCATCGTGTGCTCGCCCGCAATCGGTTGGGGCGGCGGAGTGGCGGCGGTCGCGGTGGCGAGGGTCTTCTCCCGCGCCGCGACCTGCTGCTCCCGCAGCGCCACCGCCGCCGTGCGCCGTTGGACTTGCTGCTCCTGTTCGCGCATCATGATGCGCTCGTCCCGCAGGTTGGCCTGCTCGGACTCGATCAACGCACTCGCGCGATGCACCCGCTCCCACGCCGCCTCCAACGCCCCGTCGCCCACGAACGGCGTCTTGCTCGACGGACGCAGAAACATCGTCCCGCCGCCGGGTGCGACCGCCGCCGCCGGCGCTGCCCCGCTCGTGTTCACGCTCGCGCTTGCGCCGCCCACGGCAATCTCCGCCTGCAGCACCCGCAGCCGCGTTTCGTATTCGCGCAAATTCGCCTCGCGGGCGCGCAACTCCTCCTGGTCCTCGCGCAGCCGGCGCCGCTCCTCCGCGAGCGAGGCCTGCCAGGTCGCTTCGACGACCGGCGCCGCCGCAGCGCCTCGCACCAACTTCAAACTCGGCCGGACGGGGGGAAACGTGATCGCGGTGTTCATGGGTGGATGTGGGTCGGTGGTTGCCGTGCTTTCTGTCGCCACCTTAGACGCGTCCCTCCCCACGTGGCCATAGCGCCACCCGGCATTTACCGGCCGTTTACGTGGTGACCTCCGCCTTTGGAGATTTTTTTACGCGCTCCCGCCGCTCACGCGCGGAAAATCACGTCCTCGCGGCTAAACATCCGCACCGCCAGCGCCAGCGCGACGCCCGCGTAGACGCACGTCGAGCCGAAGATGAGCGCGATGTAGTTCCAATGCCATACGCCGGACAGCATCTCCTTGCACACTAGCGAGAGGTTGAGCAGTGGCACCAGCGCGAGCCGCGCGTTGAGCTCGATGCCCGGCAGCATCCCGAGCACCGCCGGCATCACGACCACCATGACGAGCGGCCCGATGTAGCTCTGCGCCTCCTTGTAGCTCTTCGCAAACAGCGCGATCGTGAACTGCACCGCCGAAAACAGCACCGCCACCGGCAACACCATCGCCAGCACGCCCAGCAACCCCGCCGGATCGATCGTGCCCATCGCATCGGCCGCGCCGCTCGCCGCCGCCGTTGCGCCCCGTTTCGCGACGGTTCCGCCGCCCATCATGAACATGCCGCCCAACGAGACGGTCACGCCCATCGAAACCAACGCGAACCCCATCGACGAGAGCGAGCCCGTGAGCACCATCAGAAATTTCCCCAGCACGATATCGACGCGCGGCACCGGGCTGCACAGCAGCGTCTCCATCGTGCCTCGCTCCTTCTCGCCCGCCGTCAGATCCATCGCCGGATACATCGCGCCCGTGAAGCACAGGATGATGATCAGATACGGCACGAAGCCGCCGAACCCGCTGCCGCCGACCTTCTCGGGCGGCGCCACGTTTTCGCGCGACCACTCAAACGGCCTCACCAGCTCCTTCGGCAAACCCCGCTCCGCGAGCCGTGCCGCGACCGTGCGCTCGCGCAGCTCCTTGAAAAAATCCTCCGCCGCCCGCGCGGCGAAGCCCGAATTCAAGTCGTTCTGGAAATGAAAAATCTTCACCGCCGGCGCCGTGCCCGCCTTCAGGCCCTGCTCGAATTTCTCCGGCAGCCCGATCGCGACGCGCAGTTTCTTTTCGCCGATGCGCACTTTCCAGTCGGCGGTGGGCTCGACCACGCGGAACTTCGGCGAGCGCTTCAACTCCGCCACCACCCCCGGCGAGTCCGCGCCGCCGATGATCGCGATGCTCGGCACCTCGGCCTCCGCCTTCTTGATGACGCCGCTCATCACGCGCCCCATCCCGAAAACCATCAGCGGGATCGCGATCGTCGGGATGACAATCACCGAGATGAGCGTGCGCCGGTCGCGCAACTGGTCGGTCAGCTCCTTGCGGTAAATGGTGAAAATGCTGCGCCAGTTCATGCGGCCTCCTTGATTCCGGCGAGTTTCACAAACGCCTCCTCCAACTCCGTCTCGCCCGTGCGCGCGAGCAGCTCGCCCACGGTGCCCTCCGCCTGCAACCGGCCGTCGTGGATGATGCCGACGCGGTCGCACAGTTTCTCGACCTCGCTCATCACGTGCGTCGAGTAGATGACCGTCTTGCCGCGTGCGCGGCAGTCGCGCACGAACTTCACGATCGCGCGCGCCGTCATCACGTCGAGGCCGAGCGTCGGCTCGTCAAAAATCATCACCGCCGGATCATGGACGAGCGTGCGGGCGATGGAGGTTTTCTGTTTCATGCCGGTGGAAAACTTGTCGCAGCGCCGGTCGAGGAATTCGCCCATGTCTAGCTCCGCCGCGAGCACCTTGACGCGCGCGCGGATGGCGGCGTCGGCCATGCCATTGAGCCGGCCGAAATACGTGATCATCTCGCGTGCCGTGAGCCGACCGTAGAGCGCCGTCGAGGCGGCGAGAAAGCCGACGTTGGCGCGGACTTTCTCCGGCTCGCGCCCGACATCGAAGCCGGCGACGGTCGCCGTGCCGCTCGTCGGATTGAGCAGCGTGGCGAGCAGGCGCAGGGTCGTGGTCTTGCCGGCGCCGTTGGCGCCGAGGAGGCCGTAGATTTGGCCGGGCTCCACACGGAACGACACTTGGTCGGCCGCGCGGATCTCGCCGCGCTTTTTGTCGCGGAACGATTTGGTGAGTTGGGTGGCTTCGATCATGGGAAACGGGACGCGTTCACAGGCTCATCTTCTCGCGGAACTCCTGCGCCTGGCGGCGGCTGAGCTCGATTTTCGCGCCGCCCTTGAGGTGGACGAGCAGGCCGCCGCTGAACCACGGCTCGATGCGGTCGATCCAGGCGAGGTTGATGATCTGGCGGCGGTTGGCGCGGAAGAAAAACTTCGGGTCGAGCCGCTCCTCCATCGCGTTGAGCGAGCGGAAGAGTTGCGGCTGCGCGCCGTCGAAATGCACGCGTGTGTAGTTGCCCTCGCTCTCGAGGAGGCGGATCGACTTTAGCTCGACGAACCAGCAGCGGTCGCCCTCGCGCACGAACACCTTGTCCTCCGCCGCGAGCCGCTCCCGCGCGACCGGGCGCGCGGCGTCGCGGGCGTCGCCGGAAATTTTTTCGCGCAACCGCGCGATCGCCGTCGCGAGGCGCGCGGGGTCGACGGGCTTGAGCAGGTAGTCGAGCGCGTTGAGCTCGAAGGCCTTCACGGCGAACTCGTCGTAGGCGGTCGTGAAAATCACGTGGGGCACCGGCGGCGCGAGCGATTCGAGCAGCTCCATGCCGGTCTCGCCCGGCATCTGCACGTCGAGGAAAATCAGGTCGGGCGCGAGCGCGGCGAGTTGTTCGCGCGCCTGCGTGGCGTTGGCGGCCTCGCCCGCGATTTCGATTTCGGGAAACGGCGCGAGCAGCCGGCGTAGCTCGTTGCGCGCGAGACGCTCGTCGTCGATGAGGAGGGTTTTCATGCGGCTAGGCGCGGGCGGACGTGAGCGGGAGGATCGCCTCGGCGACGACGAGCGCGGGCGCCTCGGCGCGGAGGCGCAGCGACGCGCGCTCGCCGAAGAGCAGGCGCAGGCGGTCAGCGGCGTTGCGCAGGCCGACGCCCGTGGAGGTGGCGCGCGCGGGCGAGGCGGGGCCGTGGAGCGTGCCCGGGTTGGTGACGCGAATGGAGAGCGCACCGCCTTCGCACCGCGCGACGATCGCGACCTCGCCGCCCTCGGCGCGCGTGGCGATGCCGTATTTGACGGCGTTTTCCACGAGCGTCTGGAGCAGCATCGGCGGCACGGGGAGCGCGAGCGTGTCGGGCGCGATGTCGAGCCGCACGCGCAACCGCTCCTCGAGCCGCACCTGCTCCAGCGCGAGGTAGTCGCTCACGACGCGCAGCTCGTCCTCGAACGGCACCGTCTCAAGCGAGCCGCTCTGGAGCGAGTAGCGCAGGAGGTTGGAGAGCTGCGTGACGGCGAGCCGCGCGCGCGGGGGATCCTCGTCGATGAGGGCGCGCAGGGAGTTGAGCGAGTTGAAGATGAAGTGCGGGTTGACCTGCGATTTGAGCGCGCGCAGCTCGGACTCCTTCGCGCTCGTCGCGAGCCGCAGGCGCTCGATCTCGGAGCGGTTGAAGCGGTCGAAGAGGTGGTAGAAAAAATAGATGCACTGCCAGCCGCAGAGCAGCGCGGTGCCGTTGATCCAGCTGATCAGGATGAGCAGGCCCGGATCGAATTTCGAGGGCCACGGCGTGTTGGTGAGTTTGCATAGGCCGAGCGAGTAGCCGAAGCCGACGAGGCTCCAGCCCAGCGACTGCGCGACCGCGAGCGCGAACATCCGCGGGACCAGCGCGCGCCAACCGAGCTGTTTCCATCCCCACCGTGCGATCAGGTGGCGCGAGTAGTGCGAGAGCAGCAGCCCCATCGCGCCGACCATCACGTGCTGCGCGACGATGGTGAGCGCTTCCCGCTCGGCCTCGGCCCGCGCCATCACAAACGTAAACACGATCTGGAGTGACACGAAGAAACCCCACCCGAGCACCTGGCACCAAAAGTAGATGCGGGCCTTGGCGCGGTCGCGGCGCGCGGTGTCCTCGACGAGGACGTGGGTCGGGGGCGTGGTGGCCATAGCGGGCGGCGGCGGTGTTCCTCGGATCACGGGGCAATCTGCGAACACCGGCGGCGCACAACAAGAGGAGAAGCGGATTTCACACCCGCCACGCTGCGCGGGCTGGCGCGCGGCGTCGTGCGGATTGGGATGAGCGGCGTAGCGCTCGGATGAGCGGCGAGCGGATGAACGGCGCGCGACTTGTCAGCGCCCTGCGCAACCCTCAGCGTGCGCGCCGGACGTTCCCGTCACCCCGCCTATGCCCTACGACGAATCCCTCGCCGCCCGTGTCGCCCGCCACCTCGACGCGAGACGCGCCCCCTACGAGGCGAAGCGCATGATGGGCGGCTTGTGCTACATGGTGCGCGGCAAGATGTGCGTCGGCGTCGAGACCCACCGCCTGATGGCGCGCATCGATCCCGCGGAGCAGGAGGCGGCGCTGCGTCGGCCGGGTTGTCGGCCGATGGATTTCACGGGGCGGCCGATGCGCGGCTTCGTGTTTGTCGACATCGCGCACCTCCGCACCGACGGCGAACTGGCCGCGTGGCTCGACCTCGCACTGGCCTTCAACCCGCAGGCAAAGTCGTCCAAGAAAAGCGCCCAAGAAAAAACGCGCGGTCCCTCCGCGGCCCGCATCGCGCCGCTGCTACCGTTCCGCGAAAACCTTCGCCGGAAAAAACTCCCCGCCGCCGCCGAGCTCGCCGCCCTACTCAACCTCGGCCCCAAGTCCGCGGCGTGGCTCGCCGCCGCCGGCATCCGCTCGCGCGACGAGGTGCAGCACCTCGGCCCCATCGAAGTGTGCCGCCGCGTGCGCGCCGGCGGG
>JBEANZ010000244.1:0-2587 GCA_041165185.1 Verrucomicrobiota bacterium
GGCGGCGTCGGTATCGACGAGACTCGCCAGCGCAAATCCTCGGTTCGACAGGTGATGATCGATCATCGCGACGGGGGCCGGGAACTTCGCCTTCAGGCGCTCGCCGGCGCGCGAGTGGTCGGCGCAATCGACGAAGATCGCGGCGCGATCGTCGGGGAGCGCGAGCGCTTCGTCGGTGCGGAGAAACTTCATGCCGCCGACGAGAAACTCGAGCCGGCGCGGCACGGCGTCGGCGTTGATGCACACGACATCGAAGCCGCGCGCCGCGAGCACGCGCGCGAGCGCCACCTGCGAGCCGATGCAGTCACCGTCGGGCCGCGCGTGGCCGAGGATGGCGATCTTGCGGCCGGCGAGATCCGCGAGAAGCCGCGCGAACGCGGCGGAGAGTTCGGGAAAAAAACGGTCCACGGCTAGTCCTGCGGCGGATCCTGCGGCGACTCCATTTTCTCCAGGTCGCCGAGCACCGCGCCGAGGCGCGCGCTCCGGGCGGCGGAGTGATCGAGGACGTATTCGAATTTCGGGAGGTATTTCAGCGTGATGCGGCGGCTGACCTCGGCGCGGATCTCCGGCGCGCGGTCGCGCAGCCAGCGGAGTTTCTCGGTCGCGATTTCCTCGCTGCCGACGATGGAGACAAACACCCGGCCGTCCCGCAGATCGGGGGAGACGCGCACTTCGGTCACGGTCACCGTCACCGCCTCGACCTGCCAACGGGTGTGCAGGATGTCGTTGAGCTCGCGTTGGACGAGCTCGTTGACGCGCAGGGTGCGGGTGGACATGGGATTTTCGACTGGGGAGTCGCGGCGGCGGCCAATCGAAAATCGGGCGGCGGCGACGGGGGACTACAGCGCCGCGCGCACCTTCTGCACCTCGAAGCACTCGATGAGATCGCCGGCCTGATAGCCGTTGAAATCGTCCAGTTTGATGCCGCACTCGAGCCCGGCGCGGACCTCGTTGGCGTCGTCCTTGAAACGTTTGAGCGTGTCGACCTTGCCGACGTGCACGATCTCGCGACCGCGGCGAAGGCGGGCGGAGCCGTTGCGGGTGATCTTGCCCTCGGTGACGAGGCAGCCGGCGACGAAGCCCTTGGCCAGCGGGAACACCTGCCGCACTTCGGCCGCGCCGGTCTTGTTTTCCTTGAGATCGGGATCGAGGAGGTCGGCCATCATCTCGCGGACCTTGTCGCCCATCTCGTAGATGATGTCGTAGGTCTCGATGCGCACGGCGTGGTGCTTCGCGAGCGGCGTCACGCCGTTCTCGAGCTTCGTGTGGAAACCGATCACGACGGCGCCGGCGGCGCTGGCCATCAGGATGTCGTTCTTGGTGACGAGGCCGACGTCGATGGAGACAATCTCAAGCGAGACCTTCGCGCTCTTGATGCCCTCAAGGATTGTGCGGACGGCCTCGGCGGAGCCGAACACGTCGGTTTTGACGAGCACCTTGAGCACCTTGGCGGTGGTCGCGGCGATGTTCGCGAAGAGCAGCTCGACGGAAACGCCCTTGGGCACGGCGTCGGTCGCGGTGGTGAGCTGACGCAGGCGGAGCTGTTCCTCCTCGGCAATCTTTTCGGCCTCGCGGACGTTTTTTACGGCCTTGAACGTGGCGCCGCTGTCGGGCGTGCCAGTCCAGCCGATCACGCGCACGGGGGTGCCGGGGGTGGCTTCCTTCACGTTTTCGCCGAGGTCGTTGAACATGGCACGGACCTTCGCGAAGTTCGGGCCGCACACGATGGCGTCGCCGACCTTGAGCGTGCCGCGTTGCACGATGACGGTCGCGAGCGGCCCGCGCCCAAAATCGATCTCGGATTCGATGACGGTGCCGCTGGCCTCGGCCTTTGGGTTCGCCTTGAGCTCGAGCACGTCAGTCTGGAGGAGGATCATCTCGAGCAGCGTGTCGATGCCCTGATTCTTGATCGCGGCGACGGGGACGGTGATGGTTTCGCCACCCCAATCTTCGGGGGCGATGTTGCGCTGCTGCATCTGGGCTTTGACGGTGTCGAGGTTGGCGCCCTTCACGTCCATCTTGTTCACGGCCACGATGAGGGCGAACCGCTCCGGCTGCTGCTCTTTGACGGCGAGCGCGATCTTCAACGCCTCGTCGGTCTGCGGCATGAAGCCGTCGTCGGCCGCGACCACGAGGATCGCGACGTCGGTGACGCTCGCGCCGCGCGTGCGCATCTTGGTGAACGCAGCATGGCCCGGCGTATCGAGAAACGTGAGCTTCCGCCCCTGAAACTCGATCTGGTAGGCGCCGATGTGCTGCGTGATGCCGCCGGCCTCGCCGGCGGCGACGTTGGCCTTGCGGATGGCGTCGAGCAGCGAGGTCTTGCCGTGGTCGACGTGGCCGAGAATGCACACGACGGGCGGGCGCGAAACGAGGTGCTTGGACTCGTCCTCATCGGGCTTCTTGACCTTCTTGTCCTTCGCGGCGGCCTGCTGCGTCGCCGCGTCGCCGCGGTGTTTGATTTCGAGGAGAAAACCATACTTCTCCGCAACCTTCTGCGCGATGGGCTCCTCGATGGTGGAGTTCATCGCGGCGAAACCGACAAGCTGGTTCAACTCCGAGATGAGCGTGAACGGCTTCAGCCCGA
>JBEANZ010000245.1:0-9454 GCA_041165185.1 Verrucomicrobiota bacterium
GAAGGAGGGCGGCAGGCCGAGCAACGCGAGATAGGCGCGGCGCACGAGGGTGCGCGGATCGGCGGGGGGCGTGGGGGCGAGTTTTTCCGCGGCGAGGTGCGCGCGCACGAAGTGATCAATCGGGTGGACGCCGGGCGGGACCGGGGGCGGGCGGAGGGGTTGAAACGCCCAGTGGGCGCGCGCCTGCGCGGGCGTCATCGCGACGATTTTCGCAGCGGACTCGGCGGGCGCCTCCGCGCGTGGATCGGGGGCGCCGCGGCGGACCCACTCGACGAGGATGGCGACCTCGGCGGGACGGAGCTCGTTTTTCGGCGGCATCTGGAGGTCCTCGTCGGCGTAGCGCACAGCCGCGATGAGGCGGCTGGCGTCGGGCTGCCCGGCGACGATGACGGGACCGCCGTCGCCGCCGGCCTGCCAGCCGGGGCGCGAGTCGAGGCGGAGGCCGCCCTTTTGTTTCTTCGCGCCGTGACAGTCGTAGCAGCGATCGACGAGGAGGGGACGGACGTTGGTCTCGAAAAACGCGAGGTCGTCGGCGTTCGGGACACTCGCGGCGGGGGCGGCGGGCGCGACCGTAGCGGCGAAGGCGATGCCGATGGCGAGTCGCACGAGGTGGGCGCTCGGGACGAACGAGCGACGCGGGCCGGGCGCGGACGTCAGGGGTATCTCCACTCGCTCACGCTCACAGCCACCAAAAAGGAGCGATGACGTGTGATCCAAAATGGTTTTTCGCTGTTTCCAGTGGGTCGAGGGCCGCCCGTTCAGAAGCCCCGAAGGGGCGAAAGTCGATAGCCCAGGGCAACGCCCTGGGAAACATCCCCACGAGAATCCAAGCCCTGAAAGGGCGAAACCCGACGAGGGTGTCGCCCCTTCAGGGCGAAGAACTTTTTCGATTCCGATTCCCAGGGCGTTGCCCTGGGCTTTCAACTTTCCGCCCCTTCGGGGCTCCCAATCCTCGGCAGCTACCCACCGGAAAAAGCGAGGAACTTCCAAAATGGTAAGGGCGGGGCGGGGCATGGGGGAGGCGCGGGCCGCGGGGGACACGAGGCGGGACGCCTCGGCCACGGCTCACAAGTCCAGCGTCACGGTCGTCACGTATTGGCGGGGCTCGGTTTTTCTCGGCCAGGTGTAGCTGTTGCCCTGGTCGGAGTTCAGGCCGAGGACGTTGTTCACGTTGAGCTGGGCGGTGACGTTGTGTTTGTAGAATTTCGTGCGGTAGCTGACGAACGGGTTCACGAGGATGTAGCTGCTGGTTTTCGTCGCGGGGAGCACGACGCGACCGCCGGAGGAGAGCGCGGCGCGGGGGCGGCCCATCGCGTAGCGCGCGCTCGTGCCGATGGCGGCGCCCCGCAGTTTTCCCTCGGTGAAGCTGTAACGCGTCGTGATATTGGCGGTCTCGCGGCGGACGGCGCGGACGGCGCCCTCGGTGTCGTCGATGAGTTGCTGCGTGATCGCGGTGGCATCCTCGGGGTCGAGGCCCTGCGCCTTGGCGGCGGCCTGCGCGGCGGCGAGATACGGACGCACGAGCGGAAAGAAGCGGCCGAACTGCACACGGTTCATCGAATAGGTGGCGCGCACGGTCCACTGGCGCGTGAGGTTGAGCTGCGACTCGAATTCCCAGCCCGCGGTTTCCTGGTCGCGATAGTCGCCGGTGCCGAGGGGCTGATTGTTAACCGGAAGGAGTTTCTTGAGTTCGTCTAGCGAAGTGGTGCTGAGGCCGAGCGCGTTGTTTTCCGAGGTGGTCTTGAAGCGCGTGACGGTGGCGGTGAGGCGGTCGTCGAGGAAATTGAAACGCAGGCTGTATTCGTGGCCCTCGCCGGTGCGCGGAAGGCGGGGGCGGCCGGTGAGTTCGAAGCTCACGCTGTCGGTGAAAAGCGACGACTCGAAGTAGCCGCCGCCGAGCGCGAGCCACGGGAGCACGCGGAGGACGCCGCCGTAGGTCTGGTTCGTCGCGTAGGCGCGGTTGAAGCGCTCGAAGGGGACGTTGTAGCCGGCGGCGTCGAGGATGGGTTGGTTGTTGAGATCGACGAGGCGGGTCTCGCCGGTCGGGGTTAACGTGATGGGCGCGCGGCTGCGGTTTTGGCGGAAGTAGTCGCGGCTGATGCCGGAGCTGGTGCGGAGCCGACCGTTGAAAAACGCCCCGATGGTGGTGAGGTTGCCGGAGCCGAGCGTCTGATCGAAGCGGGTCTGCGCGGAGCCGCTGCGGTAGAACGTCGTCACGCCGGGGATGGTGGCGAAGCGCAGCGCGTCGTCGCTGTTGCCGTCGGCCATGTAGTGGATCGGGTTGACGACGTTGTTGGCGTAGGTGGCGGCGGCGCCGGTGAGGCCGCGGCGGGCGATTTCCTTTTGGTCGAGCGCGAACGCGTAGGTGTCCTGGTAGTTTTGCTCGTGGCGGTAGTTGGCGCCGGCGACGGAGCGGAAGGAGGAGTTCCAGAAGGGCAGCTTGGTGTCGTAGACCACCATCGTGCGCCAGCCGGTGGATTTGTTGCCGTCGGTGGTAAAGGTGGGCGCGTAGGCGAGGAAGAGCTGCTCGAAGCGCGGGTTGGGGATGGTCTGGTTGGGAATCGTCGGATGCGGGATCACGCGGTTCACGTCGATGAAGATGGCGCGGGAATTCATGCCGAGCGCGCCGGCGGAGGAGTAGGTTTGGAGGCGCGTGGTGGCGTCGACCTGGCCGTTGTGCGCGAAAAGGAGGCGGACGTGATTACCGAGTTGGTGGGAGAGCTCGAAATTGTAGGCGTGGAAATCGGTGTCGTGGCGGTTGTCGGGGCCGCCCCAGTCTTGGCCGTCGGGGTAGACGCTGTAAGGAATGGTGGTGAGCGGGTAGGCCACGGGATTCTGCGGGTCGGAGCCAGAGGCGTTGGTGGCGCCGGTGAGGACGACGGAGTTGCGGAACGTGACCGCGGCGGTGGTCGGCGTCACGGCGGTGGACTGCATGTCGGTGAGGACGCCGCGCTGCTCGAACCAGACGTGGGTGTTGCCCGGCGCGGCGATGCGGCGCATGCCGATGCCGTTGACCTGCACGCCGGGATTGATCGGGTCGGCGTCGGTCTCGTTGGTGCCGGTGCCGCGGACGTAGGCGCGCGTGCCGTCGTTGAGGTGGAGCGTGCTCTGGTTGCTGCGCTGGTGGCCGCCCTCGTAGTTCACATCGAGGCGCGTGCGGCGGTCCTTGAAAATATCCCAGCGCAGCGCGCCGGCGTAGCCGCGATAGTCCTTGCTGCCGCGCTGGCGGAACTGCTCGACCTCGGAGTTGAGGGCGTTGAAACGCAGGCCGACGCGCGGTGCGAGCGGCTGGTTGAGATCGACCGAGTAGCGCTGCGTGCCGAAGGAATCCATGCGCACCGAAGCCGAGTAACGCGGGCGAAACGTCGCGCGTTTCGTGGAGACGTTGATGATGCCCGTGGGATCGACATCGCCGTAGGCGAGGCCGCCGGGGCCGCGCGCGAACTCGATGCGTTCGGTGTTGTAGGTGTCGGCCGGGAGGAACCACGGGAAGCCGTCGCGCAGTTGGCGAATCGAGGGGATGCCGCGGAAACTGATCTGGTTGCCGGAGCGCGAGCCGACGGGCGCGCCGACGGTGCCGGTGTCGTTGAAAATATTTTCCGCGCCGACGGCGAACTCGACGGCACCGAAGAAATCGTTGAGCGCGAGATCGCTCATCAGATCGGCGGTGAAGACGGAGATGGAGTTGGGGAGGTTGGCGAGTTTCTCGTTGGTGCGCGTGCCGGCGAGCGCAGAGGAGGCGGCGTAGCCCTTGTCGTCACCGGAGTTCACCTCGAAGGGCGAGAGGAGGACGGGTTCCTCCTTCGGGGCGGTGGTCGCGGTGGGCGTGGTCGCGGGAGCGACGGACTGGGCGGACAGCGAGGCGGTGATCGCGAGCAACGCGACGACGGACAGGGCGAGGCGGGAGGACATGGGCGGTGGGGTCGAGGTGGGCGGTGGGCCCGCGACGGAAATCGCGCGGGGCCGAGCGGACGCGCGATTCGGGCCGGACGCGGAGCCGCCGTCAAGGGCGCGGCGCGCGGCGCCGCTCACACGTAGCCGAGCCACGCATCGCGCCGGCGGCGCTTGAACGCCCCGAACCACCGGCACGCGAAAAACAGCACCGCCAGCGCGACGGCCCACGCCACCGCGGTGCCCACGAGACCAAAGCCCGCGTCGGCCGGCGGGGCCGCGGGCGCGACACCGTAGAGCCAGTCCGCGCGGCCCCATTGCCAACGCATCACGAGCGCGGCCATCGCGTGCAGCAGCGGAATGTGCAGCAGGTAGAACAACATCGGCACGCGCCCAAACACCAACAACGGCCGCGCCCACGCCGGCACGCCACGATCCCAGCACGCGAGGAGGAGCAGCGCCGGCCCGAGCGTCATGAGCAGGTAGCAGAGCGACGGCGGATATTTCACGCAGTCGAGAAACGCCCCGGCGGTTTGCCACGGTGATGCCTGCACAGCCCACGGATGCGCGTCGCCGTAGAGATTGGAAAAACGCAGCGCCAGAAACGCGCCGCACGCCGCGAGCCCGAGGCGCGCGAGCCAGCGCCGCCGCTCGTCATCCGGCCGCGTGAGCAGCGCGCCGAAACCGTAGCCGGCCGCCATCACGCCCACCCACGGCACGAGCGGATAACCCGCGCCGATCACGTGGCCGCCACCGAGCGGCACCTCGCCGCCCGCGTGCAGGATTTTCCACCACGGCCCCCACGCCCCGAGCCGCTCGGCGCGCACGCCGTCGAGCACGTTGTGTAAAAAAATCATCGCCATGCCACACGTCGCCACCGCCCACGTCGGCAATCGCACGAGCGCCGCAAGCGCGATCATCGACCACCCGATGGCCCAGATCACGAGGGCGAAGTGCCTGTGCAAATCGACGGCCCACGTCCACCCGGCCCACTGCACAAACGTCCACTCGAGCACGATGAGCCACACGCCGCGGGTGAGGAGAAACCGGGAGAGCGCGGCGGGGGATTTGCCGCGCGCGCCGGAGAGAAACGCCCCCGCGCCGGCGAGAAACACAAACGTCGGCGCGCAGAAGTGCGTGATCCAGCGCGCCAGAAAAAGCGCGGGCGTGGTGGTCGCGAGATCGAGGGGATTGAAGCCGTGGATGGCGCCGAAGTGGAAAAAATCGCGCGCATGATCGAGCGCCATGAGGACCATCGCGAGGCCGCGCAGGGCGTCGAGGGAGTCGAGGCGGGCGGGCGCGGAGTTCGCGCGCGGCGAGCTGGCGTCGGCGGCGCTCAGGGAACGACCGTGTTTTTCGCGAGCGTCTTGAAGCGTTCGCCGCTGGTCTGGACGACGGTGATCGTGGTGAAGCCGGTCCTGCTCACGTTGATGTCGCGCACGATGCCGGATTTGCCGGCGTGGGTGCCGGCGACGACCTTGCAACGGACGCCGTCCTTGAGTTTCGCGGGAGGGTTGTCCTTGCGATTCATGGTGGTGTTGGGGCTCTATCTCTAGGGGCGATTTTTTCAGCGAGTTCGCGAAACAAACTCAACAGACTGTGATAAGCCGTCGGCAACCGCTTTCCGGTCAACGACTCCACTTCCAGCGTCGGGATTCCGGGGAAAGAGAGACTTGGGTATACATTGTTCCCACCGCTTTTCTTTTCGGCTGTGCCGTCACGAAAGGTGACCCACCATCGCGTGCCATCAAGAATCTCCACACCAAGGTCGCTCGGGGAATACCGCTCCTTCCAATCAAAAATACGCCATTCATCGATGCGCTTCCAAGCCAGAGATGCAGTTTGCGCATCGACCTTTGTCCAACTCTGGCTCGCGATCATGTAACGAGTTTCGCCGGGCCTTACCTGTTTTGGCGCGTAGACATCGACGCCAATGTGGTCATCTGCGAATACGAAAAAGTAGTTCGTGGAAAACGCGCCGCTGTCATACAGCATCAACACCCGGCGGCAGGACGAGAAATCACGAGTGTCGATGGGGCGTGGACCGGACGCGCAACCGCCAAGCACGAGTGCGAAGAGGGTGAAAGATAGCGCGGACTTCATGCTCTTACATTGACCTAAAGTGTTTCTCAGTTTCGTCGATTCGATGCGAGTTGAGGGTAGAGTGCAGCTCCTCAGCCAAACGCCCGCCGCAGCATTTCGATGCTCTTCGGCACGGCGAGGTTCGGGTCCTCCTTGCCTTCCATTTCGAGCGACACCCAGCCGGTGTAGCCGACGCGCGCAAGCATCGCCGCGATGCGCGCGTAATCGAGATCGAGCGAATACCATTCGCCGCCGCCGTGGTAGGTCTTGGCCTGCACGTAAACCGTCTTCGCGGCGATGGCCTCGAGTTTCGCGTAGGGGTCCTCGAGGAAATTTCCCGTGTCCATCAGACCGCCGAGCCAGGGCGACGGGAGGCCGTTGAGGATGCGCAGGAGACCCTCGGGCGTGCGCGCGAGGCCCCAGTGGTTTTCGAGCGCGAGGACGACGCCGCATTTTTCCGCGGTGGGCAGGCAGCGCGCGATGCCGTCGAGGCACCACTTGAAACCCTCCTCCTCCGTGTGGCCGGGCAACACGGGCTCGATGCCGCGGTTGGCCATGAGCGCGTCGAAACTTTTCGTCGTGCCCCAGCGGCCGGTGTTGATGCGGATCGAGGGGCAGCCGAGTTCGTAGGCGAGCTCGATGCACTTGTTGGTGTGCGCGACCTCGGCGGCGAGTTTCTGCGGATCGGGTTGGATGAAGCTCTGGTGCGTGGACACGCAACAGATCGAGAGACCGCGCGAAAACGCGTGGCGTTTCAACCGGTGCAGGTAGGCGCGGCCGGCGGCGTCGAGCGGGCCGCGTTCGTCGAGGTCTATCTGGCGGTGGAGAATGTCGACGCCCTCGACGCCGATTTCCGCCGCGCGATCCATGACGGTTTCGACGGGGACTTTCGCGGACTTGAAGTGCCAGTAGGAGTAGGTCGCGATGCCGAGCCGCGTGCGCGCGCGGCGCGGGACGGGCACGGGTGGCGCGCTGTCGGCGGCGCGCGCGGGAGCGGCGGACGCGCCGGCGGCGAGCGTGGCGGCGGCGAGCGTGGCGGCGGAGGCGAGGGAGGACGCGAGGAAGGAGCGGCGATTGAGGGGCATGGGGAAAAAGCGGGCGACGACGCGGAACAAAAACTACCTGCCCGCGCCGAGCGGGAAGAGCGAGAATTTCGTTTCGGCTTTGATCGGCACGCGGAGCGGGTTGCCGAAAACGGGCACGGAATTCCGGAGGGATTGGCCACAAAAAGCACAAGAAAAACGGAGTGCCTTTTTTTGCGCCTTTTCGTGCTTTTTGTGGCCCACCTGCTTGGGGGTCTGGGCGCCGCAGGAGAGACCGGCGCGCGCCGGTTTTTCCGGGCGACGTCCGAAAATCGACCGCGAACTCGCGCGGGGCCGTGCGCGGGCTTGCCGGCGGCGGCGGCGGTGTTGTTGATTGCGCGCATGAAAAATTCTCCGATGGGCGGGCGGGTGGTGTCGCGGCGGGCGGTGTTGCGCGGGACGGCGGTCGCGCTGGGCGCGGCGGCGGTCGCGGGCGCGGCGCGGGCGGCGGAGGCGGGGGCGGCGGGCGGGGCGAGTTTTCGGGCGACGAAGGGCAACCTCAAGCACTCGGTCGCGCCGTGGTGTTTTCGGCCGATGACGCTGGACGAGCTGTGCGCGCTGGCGGCGCGGCTCGGGCTGGCGTCGGTCGAGCTGTCGACGCCCGACAAGTTCGCCACGATCCAGGCGCACGGGCTGGTGTGCGCGATGACGAGCAGCCACGGGTTTGCGAAGGGTTTCGCGCACGTCGAGGAACACGCGGAGTGCCTCAAGGTGCTGCGCGACCGCATAGATGCGACGGCGGCGGCGGGATTTCCCAACGTGATCACGTTCTCGGGTTTCCGGCGCGGCATCGCGGACGAGGCGGGGATGAAAAACATGGTCGACGGACTGAAGCAGATCGCCGGCTACGCGGAGGCGAAGAAGGTGACGCTCTGCCTCGAGATGCTGAACTCGCGCGTGAACGTGGAGATGAAGGGGCACCCGGATTATTTCTGCGACGACATCGAGCGCAGCGTGGAGATTTGCCGGCGCGTGGCCTCGGAGCGCGTGAAGGTGCTCTTCGACATCTACCACGTGCAAATCATGCACGGCGACGTGATCACGCGCATCCAGCGGCACAAGGACTGGATCGGGCACTACCACACGGCGGGCGTCCCCGGTCGCAACGAGATCGATGCGACGCAGGAGGTGAACTACGCGCCGATCATGCGCGCGATCGTGGAGACGGGGTATCGGGGATTCGTCGGGCAGGAGTTCATTCCGCTGCGGGACAAGGTGGCGTCGCTCGCGGAGGCCGTGCGGATTTGCGACGTGTAGGCACGGGCGGCGGGCGGTGAAGGCGGGACAAGGGGAAATTTTCGTCGGGCCGGCGATGGCCGCCGCGCCGTCACGCGACGCCCGTGAGTGCCGCGACGGCACGCCGGCACGCGGACATCGCTACTTGCCCCTCATGATTCTTCGCAATTTCCCGTGGGGCGAAGGCAGTCCGGTCAGAAGCCCTGAAGGGGCGAAAGTGGGTAGCCCAGGGCAACGCCCTGGGATTCGGACTGGAAAAATGTGGTTCCTCGCTGGTTTCAACGGAGGAGGGTTCCCCAAGGCGACCCCAGCAGCAGGCCAGCAGTGATGAGCCGCGAATCACTCCATTCCGCTGCCACTCATTCCTCTGCCACCGTGCCGGTGGCCCGCATTGGCGAGCGGCACTCAAGCGGTGTTGGCAATGGAATGGGTGGCAGAGGAATGGCGGCCCAGCGAAACCAGCGAGGAGCTAAAATGTCTTCGCCCTGAAGGGGCGACACCCTTGTGCGGTTTCGCCCTTTCAGGGCATGGGTTCTTGTGGCGGAAATTTCCCAGGGCATTGCCCTGGGCTTTCAACTTTCGCCCCCTTTGGGGCTCCCGATCCTCGGCAACTACCCGCTGGAAACAGCGGGGAACCTCAATTCTCGATCCGGTAGAGATCGGTCTTCGTGCGGAGGATGAGGGATTTTCCCGTGACGGCCGGCGAGGCCATGAAGCCGGCGGCGAGTTTGTTCGTCGCGAGCACCTTGAATTCGCGGCCCGCCGCCAGCACGAAGGACTCGCCGTTTTCATTCGAGAAATAGAGCCGGCCGTCGGCGTGCAGCGGCGTGGCGGAGTGGCTGCCTTTGCCGGGGAGGCGTTCGCTCCAAATTTCCGTGCCGGTCTTCGCCTCGAGGCACGTCACGACGCCGGTGTCCTGCGCGACCATGAAGAGCAGGTCGCCGACGAGCACGGGGGACGGGCGGTTGGGGACGTTGCGGCTGACTTTCCAGGCGACGTGCGTGTCGGTCACGATGCCCGCGCCGCCGGGGCGCACGGCCCAGAGTTCGCCTTTCGCGAGGCCCGTCGCCGTGAAAATCAAATCGTGGCCGTAGAGCGGGCAGACGGAGCCCGAGTGAAACTTGCGGTCCTCGACGCGCCACAGCTCCTTGCCGGTGGCGGGC
>JBEANZ010000246.1:0-4348 GCA_041165185.1 Verrucomicrobiota bacterium
TAGGGCGAAACATGATCATCGTATAAAGAGAGTCAGGTCAGAGGCCGGTCGCGCGACGCCAGGCGGCGAGGGAGCGCGGGAGGTAGTCTGTGACGGGGGCGGGGATTTTGAAATTGATGAAGGCGACGGGGACGCGCAGGCCGGCGGCGTCGGTCAGCGCGACGAAGCCGGCCCAATCAAACGCGCTCTCGTCGAGCGAGTGGATGGTCGTGCGGTCCATGATGCTGGGAGAAGTGAAGTCCGCTTCGGCCGCCGCGCCGGAGATGCTGATGGCGCTCACGCGGGAGCCGACCTGGCGGATCACTTCGGGGAGACGGGCGCCGTTGCGCGCGCGCAGCTCGTGGCAGAGGTGGAGCACGATGGACACTTCTGGGCGGTCGATCTTGGTGAGGATCGCCAACGCCTCTTCGGCCGAGCTGATCCAGCAGCGACTGTGCGGGTAGAGGGCGAGCGGCACGTGGTGCGCGGCGGCGTCGCGCGCGGCGGCGGTGAGCGCGGCCTCGGCTTCGGCGGCGGTGATGCCGGGGCGGCGGTTATCGAGGATGATCCAGAGCGGGATATTGCGGCCGGCTAGCTGGCGCACGACGGTTTCGCGGCGCGCGACGTCCACCGGTGGGTCCATGAACGTGTAGCGCACAAACACCGCCATGATTTGCGGGCCGGCGGGATCGGCGCAGCGCGCGAGATGGCGCGGGAGGTTTTCCACATCGCCGGCGGACGCGCCGGAAAGGACTAGGCCGGCGTAGCCCGTCTTGGCGACGAGATCGACACGTTCCTCCGGCGAGAGTTTTTCGAGTCCGCCGAAATCGTAGACGTAGAGCGGGCGCGGCGCGGCGGCGGCGACAGCGGCGGAGAGGGGGAGCAGGAGAGAAAGAGCGAGGGGGAGGAAGGAGCGGGGGCGCATGGGACGGGACGGTCAGCGGGCGGTTTCGTAGAGGGCGAGGATTTGGGCGGGGGTGAGGGCGCGGTGGAAGACGGCGAGTTCGTCGAGCGTGCCGTCCCAGAAGCCGGGAGTGTTGGGCTCGGGGGCGCGGCCGGTGGCGTCGAGCTTCACGCCGAGGGCGAGCGCGGCGGGCCCGGTGGGCGCGAGCCCGGCGCAGGGTGCGGCGGCGATTTCGCGGCCGTCGCGGAAAAGGCGTAGGGTCGCCCCGTCGTGGGTGAACGCGACGAATTGCCATTCGCCGAGCGGGAGCGGTGCGGTGTCGCGCACGCCGACTTCGCGGCCCGTGCGATCATGCACGTGAATTTCCAGCGTGCCCTCGTCCTCCCAGAGGCCGAAGTGAAACTGGCCGCCTTCGTTGCGCACGGCGTTCTTCGCCCAGTTCTTCGCGATGCTGGCCCAGCGCGGGCGGCTCTCGGCGCGCACCCAGGCGCAGACGGTGAGGGCGGCGGGCGCGAGCGGAAATTCCGGGACGACGGCGTAGCTGCGGGTGGCGGGGCCGCCGAGGCGGAGGCCGGCGCCGATTTTCCCCGGGGTCGAGGTGCGCTGGCTCGAGCCCGGGACGATTCGACCGTGCAGGTGCCGGGCGGAAACGTCGACGAGCTGCGCGGCATCGGGGGTGATTTTCATGCGGTAGTAGGCGACGGGATCGAGCTGGCGGATCAGGTCGCGGTAGCTGCTCGTCGGTTCGTCGAGGGTGCGCAGGAAACGCTCGGGCCGGTAGTCGATGCCGGTGGGGGTGCGCGTCTGCGCGTCGATGCGCGTGGCGCGATTTTCCGTGAGGCGGAGCGAGTCGGGCTCAGTTTGATTCTTGATGAGCACCTCGCCCTTGAACACATGAACCTCGCTGCTCCCGGCACCGGCACTGACGCCAAATTCGGTGCCCAGATCGACGATGCTGCCGCTCGGCGTATCGACGGTGAAACCGACCGCGTTGTCGGGCACGCGCGCGCTCGCGTTGCCCTCGGCGAGCCAGAGCGTGGTCGCGCTGCGCAGATCGAAGCGCGCGGGCGACTCCAGCACGATGACGACGCCGCTGGCGTAGGTCAGCTCGACCAGCCCGCTGCGCAAATGCAACGCGCCGCCGTGCAGCGCGGAGCCGACTGTGGCGACGATTTCACGCTCGTCGGCGAGGAGCACGGCGCCACTGGCGTTGGAGATCGTGGCGAGGGTGCCGCCGCGGGCGGTGGAGTGCGGCGGGGCATAGCGCCACAGCAAGCCGGCCGCGATGGCGAGGGAGGCGGCGACGGCGAGGGGAAGCCAGCGGCGGAAAAAACGGGCGGTCGTGCTGCGAGGTTGCGCGCCGGCGGGCACGGGGAAGTTGTAGCGGCCCTGCGTGTGGAGGAGGTCGGCGGTGAGCACGGCGAGGCCGGCGAAGGCTTCGCGGGCGGCGGCGGATTCGGCGAGGAGGGTTTCGAGTTCGGCGACCTCGGCGTCGGCGAGGGCGTCGTCGCGGAGTTTTTCCGCGAGCTCGGCGAGGCGGTGGAGTTCGGCCGAAGAAAGCGATGAGGGCTGGTCGCTCATGGCGCGGCGGAGTGGAGCTTGGAATTGACGCACGCGAGGAGGCGCACGTGGAGGCGGGCGAGGGCCTTGTAGACGGCGTGGACGGTGCTGCCGACGTGGCCGGCGATCTCGGCGATGTTTTCCTCACTGTGGTAGCGGCGCCGCACGAGATCGCGTTCGCGCTCCGGCAACTGGCCGACGCAGGAGCGGAGGGCTTCGGCGCGATCGGAGGATTCCCAGCGCGCGTCGGCGAGCGTGTCGGCGAGGGACTCGACGGTCTCGTCGCTGAGGCGGGCCTGCGCGCGTTGGCGCCGGCCGTAGTAGCTCATCACCTGAAAGCGCGCGATGCGGAGCGCCCACGCGCCGAAATCGGTGCCGGGCATGAATTCGCCGAACTTGCGCCACATGACGGCGCAGGTTTCTTGCATCACGTCGTCGGCGTCGGCCCCGCGCGGCACGAGGGAAAAAATCAGCCCCGCGATCCGCTTTTGGTTCTGCAGCAGCAACCGGGTGAAGGCTTCACCGTCGACGGGAGGGGGCGGGGGTTGCATGTGACTCGAAGGGAATTTCAGGACCATCTTGGTAATGCCATGAATCTCTCCGCATTGGACAAAAATTGCGGGGATGTTTTTTCGCGGATCGCCACTCCGCTGCGACTGCCCCGAGTTGCCGGGGGCCGAAATTCTCCACCCGTTTAGCCACGCACCGCCGCGCGCGGCCTCGCCGTTCCGCCGCTCGGCATCCGCCACAGGTATCAACGCTTGGCCGATTTTGCTTTATCGGAAACATGGCGCGGCGCGATCGCCAGCAGCCCAATCGTCATCCACCAAGCGTTTCCGGCAAAATATTTGTCACCACTGGCGCGCATGGCGGAACGGCGGTCGCCTTGGAAAATCACCACTCGGCCGACAATGACCAGCGCTCGCGCCATTCAATTTTGGGCCGGCAGCCGTCATCAACTAGGACCGCCGCCCTTGCGCCAAAATCAGCCGCAATTACAAACCAGCAAAGGAAAAAAATTCACGGACGCGCCTAACTCAGGCGAAAATTTCGGTTACTGCGCGGCCTTTTTGGATTTGGCTTGATCGTAGAAATCCTCGAACACCGGCGGCACCAGTTGGGCGGCCCAGACGGCGCGCAGCTTTTCCAGCTCGGCCACGATGCATGGTTCGCTCGCCGCGAGGTCGCGCGACTCGCCGATGTCCTGCGCGAGGTTGAACAACTGGGGCGCGTCACCGTGCTTCGGAATCACGAGCTTGTAGTCGCCGCGGCGCACCGCAAACGCGCCTTGGTCGAATTTGCGCAGATAGATCGCTTCGTGCGGCGGGTCGGATCGCGCGCCGGTGAGATAGGGGAGAAGATTGACGCCGTCCAGCGGCCGCTCCGGGTTGGCCGGGACACCGGCGAGCGCGGCGATCGTCGCGAAGATGTCGAGGGAGAGCACCGGGTGGTCATACTTCAACCCCTTCGGCAGATGTCCGGGCCACTGCGCGGCAAACGGCACGTGGATGCCGCCCTCCCAAGGGTCGCTTTTCTGGCCGCGCAGGGGCGCGTTCCATGACGCATTGTCGGCAACGGGCCCGCCGTTGTCGGATAGGAAAAACACCAGCGTGTTGTCCTCGATGCCGAGACGGCGCAATTCCGCCAGCACGCGCCCGACGCCGTCGTCCACGGCGCTGACCATCGCGGCGTAGGTGCGGCGCTTTGGGTCGGCGATCCCGGGGAACCGGCTCAGGTATTTCTCCGTCGCCTGCAGCGGGCTGTGCGGCGCGTTGTAGGCGAGGTAGAGGGAAAACGGGTGGTCCTTGTGGCGGGAGACGAAGCGCACGGCCTCGTCGGAAAACTCATCGGTCAAATACTGTGTGGTCCGCGCCGGCTCGTGGTCGCGCGCGATCCAGAGCCGGT
>JBEANZ010000247.1:0-2670 GCA_041165185.1 Verrucomicrobiota bacterium
ACGTCGTCGGAAAATATTTCAACGACAACTGGACCGCCGCCGGTTGGGGCGAAAACGTCTTCGCCCTCGTCAATCCCTCGGTGACCTACCGCGCCGCCCGGAAGACCTCCTACACGCTGGGCGTGACCAACGTCTTCAACAGCCGCCCGCCCGCGATGGGCCACCGCACGCTCGGCTTCGACGACCGCGTCTACGGCGCCGGCGCGCTCGGCATCGCCGGCTCGTTCCGCGTGCGCAAGGAATTCTGAGTGTAGGGCGGGGTCTCCCGACCCCGCCGCGCCCGTTCCCTCGCGGGCGAACCAATCCGATGGAGCGGGGGCTCCCGTCCAGCGAGCTTCCGGCCGCCGAATTTCTTGCGCGCCGCCGCGCCGCCGCCCACGTTCCTCCCGCATGGAAACCGCCCCGCCCCCCGCCGCCGAACCGGCCACGCGTTTCCTGTGGGACGTCGAGCGCTACGAGGAAGCCGTGGCGCGGGGCGTGTTTACGACGGAAGATCCCATCGAACTTATCGACGGGGAAATCATCACCTATCCGCGACCGCAATCGAGCGAGCACGCGACGGCGCGGCAACTCACCGCCGCCGCGCTGACTGTGGCTTTCCCCGAAACCTGTTTTGTCCGGCCCCACTTTCCGTTGCGGTTGGGCGCGGCTTCGGTGCCGGAGCCCGACCTCGCCGTGGTGCGCGGTTCGCCCCGCGACTATCGTGCCGGCCACCCGCGCACCGCCGAGTTGGTCGTCGAGATTTCTGACTCCACCCTCGCCATCGACCGCGGCCGCAAACTCCGGCTCTACGCGCGCGAGGGCATCGCCGAATATTGGATCGTCAATCTCGCCGACGATTGCGTGGAGGTCTACCGCCAGCCCGCTGACGAAACTTTTTCGGTCGCGAGCGTCCACCGTCGCGGCGAGAGCATCGCCATCGGCCCGCAGGCCCGGCCCGTCGCGGTGGTCGACCTCCTGCCGTGAGCGCCTTCGCCCGCGCGGCGTGCGGCGCTGGCACGCGACGTGGTGAGAGCGAGCCTTCGCCGTGAACTCCGCTCCCGCCCTCCGCCACATTTTCCTTTCGCCCGGCCATAATTTTTACGGCCGCTACGGCGAGCCCGCCGGCACGCACCCGATCCACGATGTCGCGGTCGCGCGGTGTCGCGCCGGCTGGGGCCTCGAGGGCGACCGGTTTTATGGCTGGCGGCCGGACTACAAGGGGCAGGTCACGTTTTTCGCGTGGGAGACGCTGCTCGCGGCGCGCGAAAAATTCACGCTGCCCACGCTCTCGCCGGCCGTGTTTCGGCGCAACGTCATCACCGTCGGTCTCGATCTCAATGCGCTCATCGGGCGACGGTTCACGCTCGGGGGCGTGGAGTTCGAGGGCGTGTGCGAGGCGCGGCCGTGCGTGTGGATGAACAAGGTCGTCGCCGCGGGCGCGGAGGAGTGGCTCGTGGGGCGCGGCGGGTTGCGCGCGAAAATCCTGAGCGACGGCGAACTCGGCGTCGGCCCGGTCGAGCTGTGGTTGCGGCAGGAGGCGGCGGCGCGGGAGCTCGCGTTGCCGTCACCCGAGGAAATTTTTTAGCCACGCGACGCCGCCCGCCTCGTCGGCGAACGCGCCGTCGAGCTGCGCCTCGAACGCGGCGTCGAGGATCACGCGGAATTGCGGATCGGGCGTGCGGCCGAGCGCGAGGAGGTGGCGGCCGAGGACGAGCGGTTTCGGCGCGGCGTCGGTGAGCGCGAGGGCGTGGGCGGCGGCGAGCAGTTCGTCGATGCGGGCGTGCGTGGCGGTCGAGGGCAGCGGCGGGCGGCCGTTGCTGTCGGCGCGCATCACGAGCGCGAGATCGTCGATGGCGGCGGGGGCGAGGCGGCGCGCGAGGCGGCGCACCGCCGTGTCGGAAAACTGCGCCTGCCCGTGGTGGTGCGCGAGGTGGTTGACGACGAGTGCGCGCACGGGCGCGTCGAGTTCGAGGGGCGCGCCGATGCGGCGGAGAAAACTTTCCGCGAGCGGACCGCCGGCGGCTTCGTGGCCGGGGCTGGTCCAGCGGAGCGCGCCGCGTTTTTCGACGCGCACCGTGGTGGCGGGCTTGCCGAAGTCGTGCGCGAGCACGGCAAACATCAGGCCGCGCCGGCGCGGGGCGGCGGCGTCGCGCCACGCGTCGAGCGCGACGAGGGCGTCGAGGCAGTGCTGCGTGTGCGTGAAGACGTCGCCCTCGGGGTGCCACTCGGGTTCCTGCGGCGTGCCGCGCAGCGCGGCGATTTCGGGGAAGTGTTTCAACCAACCGGACTCCTCCAACACGGCGAGGCCGCGCGAGGGGCGCGCGGATTTCTCCGCCCATTTTTCCCACTCGTGCCACACGCGCTCGACGGGCAGCTCGGCGTAGGTGCCCGCGATGCTGCGGCAGAGCGCGGCCGTCTCGGGCGCGAGGGAAAAATTAAAACGCGCCGCGAGCTGCATCCCGCGCAACACCCGCAGCGGATCCTCGGCGAAGGCCGCGCTCGTGTGACGCAGCACGCGCGCCGCGAGGTCGCGCCGCCCGCCATGCGGGTCGATCACTTCGCCCGAAAACGGATCGAGGGCGAGGGCGTTGACGGTGAAGTCGCGCCGCGCCGCCGCGTCGGCGTCGCTGAGCGCGGGATCGGGCGCGACGGCGAAGCCGCGGTGGCCGGCGCCGGTCTTCGACTCTC
>JBEANZ010000248.1:0-5128 GCA_041165185.1 Verrucomicrobiota bacterium
ATCTCGCACCGCGGCCCGACTGCGGGGGGGGGCGCGGCCGGAAAAAATAACCGGGTAATTCCTTGAACCGCGCGCGCACGCTCGCATTCATTCGCGCTCCGTCGCGCGTCGCGGCGGTTCCCCTCCCCTGCTCCCCATGAATCAATCCCACCGCGGAAAACTGTTTGTGATGATGGTCCTCGAGATCGCGATTTGGGGGGCCTGGCTCCCCCTCATCTTCGGCTACCTGCCGAGCCTCGGGTTCACCCCCGGGCAACAGGCCTGGATTCTCAACGCGTTTCCCATCGCCGCGATCATCGGGATGTTTTTCAGCAACCAGTTCGCCGACCGCAGTTTCGCGGCGGAGAAATTTCTCGCGTTCAGCCACCTTGTCGGCGGGCTCGCGATTCTCGGGTGTGGGTTCGTGCATTCGTTCTGGCCGTTTTTCCTCCTGATGTTCGTCCACTGCGTGCTCTACGTGCCGACGATCTCGATCACGAACTCGATCGCGTTTGCCAACATGAAGGACCCGCAAAAGGAGTTCGGCCTGATCCGCATGGGCGGCACGGTCGGGTGGATCCTGGTGGCGTGGCCGTTCACGTTTATCCTCGTGGATTGGAAGGCGGTCGAGGCGGCGCATCCGGCGGGGATCGTGGCGTGGTTCGACGTCGTGTTGAAGTCCGGCCTGACCGGAGACGCGCTGAAGAGCGCGACGAAATGGACGTTCGTGGTGTCCGGCGTGGTGTCGCTCGCACTGGCGGCCTTCAGCCTCGCGCTACCGCACACGCCGCCGAAGAAAAAAGTCGAGGGCGCGGCCGAGAGCCTCGCGTGGCTCGAGGCGCTCAAGCTGCTCAAGCATCCCTTCGTGCTTATTCTGTGGCTCGTGACGCTCGTCGATTCGTTCGTCCACAACTGCTATTTCAACTGGACGGGCAGCTTCCTCGGCGCGGCGGTGAAGGACGGCGGCGTCGGCATCCCCGGCAACTGGATCATGCCGGTGATGACCATCGGGCAGGTCGCGGAACTCGCGACGATGGCGGTGCTCGGCGTGACGCTGAAGAAACTCGGTTGGAAGAAGACGATGATCATCGGCGTGCTCGGCCACGCGGCGCGGTTCGCCGTCTATGCGCTCTGCCCACAGTCGCAGGGGATGATCATCGCGGTGCAGATTCTCCACGGGATCTGCTACGCGTTCTTCTTCGCGACGGTGTATATTTTCGTGGACGCGTATTTCCCGAAGGATGTGCGCACCAGCGCGCAGGGCCTTTTCAACGTGATGATCCTCGGCGTGGGCGCGCTGCTGGCCAACTCGGTCTGCCCGTGGCTGATGCAGGTGGTGTTTGCGAAAATGGACGCCGCCACGAAGGCCGCGGTGATCGATTTCCGCGGGCTGTTCCTACTGCCGTGCTTAGCGGCGCTGGCGGCGGCGGTGGCGCTGGCGTTGTTCTTCCACCCGCCGGCGGTGCCGACGGAAAAGACGGCCGGTGCGGGCGCACCGCATTGAGATCGAATTTTTCCGCGGATGGCGCGGATGGCCGCGGATGATTTCGGCGTTCTTATCCGCGCTAATCCGCGAAATCCGCGGAAAGGTTTACCTCGGAATTTTCCCATCATGGCTAACGCGACGCTGAAAATATCGAGGTGGCTGGGCAGCGTGTTTTTGGTGGCGGTGGCGTGGGGCGCGGAAGTCACCGGCTGGCACGCCGGCGTGGCGCGGCGTGCCATCACGCCCGAGGCTCCTCTGTGGATGACCGGCTACGCGGCGCGCACGCAGCCCGCCGAGGGCAAAGCCCAGGAGTTGTGGGCGAAGGCGCTCGCGTTGCAGGACGGCGGCGGCCATCGCGCGGTGCTCATCACGGTGGATTTGTGCGGCGTGACGCGGCCGATGACGGACCAAATCGCGGCGGAGTTGGGGAAGCGTTTTTCGATTCCGCGTCAGGCCGTGATGGTGAACGCCTCGCACACCCACTGCGGGCCGGCCATCGACGGCTGGGCGCCGGGGATGCGCATCGCGACAGCAGACGAGGAACGCGCGACGTCCGACTACACGCGCCGCGTGACAGCCGACATGATTGAGGTCGCGGCCGCGGCACTCGGCGCGCTGCGGCCCGCGACCCTCGGCGCGAGCCACGGACTGGCGACGTTCGGGATGAACCGCCGCAAGAACACCGAGAAAGACGCGCCCGCGCGAATCGCAACGGGGACGCTCCAGGGGCCGGCAGACCACGACGTGCCGGTGCTCGCGGTGCGCGACGGCGCGGGGAAAATCGTGGCCCTGCTCGCCTCGTATGCGTGCCACAACACCACGCTGAATTTCAACCAGTGGCACGGCGATTACGCGGGCAGCGCCGTCGCGGAACTCGAGCGACGCCACGCGGGCGCGATGGCGCTGTTCGTCGCGGGGTGCGGCGGAAACATCAACCCGTTCCCGCGTGGCAAACTCGAGCACGCCGAGCTCCACGGCCGCGAACTCGCCGACGCCGTGGACCTCGCGTTGACCGGCGTGCAGCGACCGGTGCGCGGGGAATTCGCGGCGGCGATGGGCGACGTGACGCTCGCGTTTGCCGCGGCTCCGACCGTGGCGGAGGTGCGTGCCGCCGCAGCCGGTGCCGATCCGAAAAAGTCCGCCGTCGTTAGACAGATGGACGCCGCGTGGGCGAAGGCGATGACGGCCGAGACGGCGCGCGGCGGCGGGAGCATCAATCTCAACTACGCCTATCCCGTGCAGGCCTGGCGCCTCGGCGATCTCACGTGGGTGGCGCTCGGCGGCGAGGTCGTGGTGGACTACGCGTTGCGGTTGAAAAGCGAGGCGGCGAAAAGCGGGTTGGCGGGGGAAAATCTCTGGGTGTTTTGCTATTCGAATGACGTGATGTGCTACATCCCGTCGGAGTCGGTGCTCGCCGAGGGCGGCTACGAGGGAAAAACATCAATGATCCCCTACGGCCGCCCGAGTGCGTGGGCGCCGGGGCTCGAGGAAAAAATTGTCGGCAAAGTGCGCGAAGTGGTGCGCGCGGTGGGCGGCAGGTAGGCGACACCAGACAGGAGGCAGGAAGATTTTGTTGGTAGGAAGATTTCCCCAAACCCGGAACCCAGGCTCTTCGGTTCGGAAAATTTTCCTACCAACAAAATCTTCCTACCTAAATTCCGGCGGTCAGGTCTTGGCCAACGGTGGGGCGAAATAGTCTGGGGTGGGCGCACGCGTCCCAGTGCGCGCAGGGGACGGCCGGGACGGATGGGACGAATGAGAAGGATGGGGCGAATGCGGGCGCCGCGAGTCGCTCGTCCTCCTTACGTCTTCACAAGCTGCGGCGCGTTGCGCTGCACCTTTCGGATCGCTTCGGCGATGCGGTCCATTTCGCTGCGGGAATTGAGGAGCGTCGTCTGGCCAATCCAAACGGCTTCGTTGCAAAGCTGGTCGTTCACCGGGCAGCGGTTGCGGTCGACCCAGTCGGCCATTGCGCGCTCGCCGTAGATTTTCCGGTAGTGGCGGCTCTGCGCGATCGAGAAGACGTGCGGTGTGAGGTTGAGCGGCGTGTAGCCACCGCTGGCGGAAACTTTCTCCTTCGCGAGCGCGGCGAGAAATTTTTCGCGCGGGAGGCCGGCGAATTTCTCGGCGCGGTAGCGCAGCATGAAGAGATGCCAGGCGCTGCGCGTGCAGCCGTCGTGCAGGCGGGCGGGCTCGATGCCGTCGATCTCGCGGAGGAGGCTCGCGAGGTAGAGGGCGTTGTCGTTGCGCTTGTTTTGCTGCGCCGTAAAACGCGACAACTGCGCGAGGAGCAGCGCACCCTGAAACTCCGTGAGCCGAAAATTGGCGCCGCGTCCGGTGAGTGGCGCCTTCGCCCCGCGCGCCTGATCTTGGAAGCTGAGACAACGCGCGGCGAAGTCGGCGTCGTCCGTGAGGATCGCGCCGCCTTCGCCCGACGTGAGGTTTTTGCTCGCCTGAAAACTGAAACACCCGGCGAGCCCGTGCAGACCGACGGAGCGTCCGCGCCATTGGGCCATCCACGATTGGCAGGCGTCCTCGATTACCGGGATTTTCTTGGCGGCGGCGGCGGCGTTGATGGCGTCGAGGTCGGCGACGGAGCCGCCGAGATGCACGGGGAGCAGCACGCGGGTGCGGTCGGTGATCGCGGCGGGGATTTTCTGGGCGTCGATCTGAAAACTGGCGGCGTCGGTGTCGACGAAGACGGGCAGCGCGTAGCTCGCAGTGACGGCGTGAAACGTCGCGACAAACGTGTAGGCGGGAAGGACAACCTCGTCGCCGGGCCCGAGATCGAGTGAGGCGAGCGTCGTGAGGAGCGCCGTGGTGCCGGAGGCGGTGGCGACGCAGTGCATTGCGCCGGCGAGTTCGGCGTAGGCCTTCTCAAAGGCAGCGACCTTGGTGCCGTTGCCGCGTCCCCACTTGCCGCTGCGCAGGACGTCGCGAAGTGCGGTCTCATCGAAATCGTCAAAGACCGGCCACGCGGTGGGACTGGGCGGCGGGGATTTCGAAGCGGGTGCGGCGGTGGTGCTTTCGGCGGCCGTGGCGAGCGAGTGACCGAAGCCGGCAGCGAGGCCGGTCGCGGCGGCGCGACGGAGGAATTTGCGGCGGGAGACGGTGGGGGCCACAAATCAGCGGGACTTCTTCGCAGCGGCCTTCGGAATCGGGTAGGTGCCGTTGCCGATAAAATCGATGGGGTTTCCGTCCTGCGTGACTTTCAGTGCGACCCGCATCGTGCCTTTCGGGCGATCCAGTTCGACGGTGCCGGATGCGACTTTCAATTCACTTCCGCACGGCATGGGCTCGAAAAGGAACAGCGTATCACTCGAGTAGATGGTCGCCACTCCCTTCAGGACGATTCCATACATCCATGAAGTCTTCGGCAATTTTTCTCCGAGCATCTTTGCGCGTTTCGCATCGCCCCGGGCCTCCGCCTCCGCCATCTCCTTCACCGCCTGCGGCGCGACGAAAAACCCCGACTGTATCTCGCCCGATTTTTCATCGCGGACTTCTTGCCACAAAAACAAGCGCACGTCCGCCCCGACGGCCGTCGTCAGGAGCGACAGGGCAAGAAGCAGGGCGGTATTCGTTCGCCGGTTCATTTTCTTCTTTCGTCGTTCGTTCGCGGAGGCTGGTTCTCAGCGCTGAGTGCGGTCGGATGAAACAAGC
>JBEANZ010000249.1:0-7803 GCA_041165185.1 Verrucomicrobiota bacterium
CCTCGCGCAGGACGGCCTCGCCATCACGCCCGCGATGCGCGCGCGCCTCCATGCCCCGGTCGGCCTCGACCTCGGGGCCGACGCCCCCGAGCAAGTCGCCCTCGCCATCGTCGCCGAAATCCAAGCCGCCCTCGCCGCCCGCGACGCCCGCCCCCTCCGCGAACGCACGCGGCCCATCCATGCCTGAGTCAAACCCGCCCTACCGCTTCGCCGCCGTCGTCCTCGCCGCCGGGGCTTCCTCGCGGATGGGGGCGCCGAAACAACTCCTGCTCGTCGACGGGCAACCCCTGCTGCTCCGTGCCGTCCGCGCCGCGTTGGCGTCGGAGGCGTGGCCCGTCGTCGTCGTGCTCGGCGCGCACGCGGAGAAAATCCGCCCGTTGCTCGCGCGCCTGCCCGTGCTCGTCGCCGACAACCCCGCGTGGGCCGAGGGCATGGCGAGCTCGATCCGCGCGGGCGTCGCGCTCGCGCGCCAGTTTTCGCGCCGGCTCGACGGCGTGCTCGTCGCCCTGTGCGATCAGCCGGCCTTTTCGGCCGACACCGTCGCGCGCCTCGTCGGCGCGCGTCACGCGAGCGGCGCCAGCATCGTCGCGGCGCGCTACGGCGGGCGATGCGGCGCGCCGGCGCTGTTTGCGGCCGAAAATTTTCCCGCGCTCGTCGCGCTGACCGGCGAGGAAGGCGCGCGCGCATTGCTCAACCCGCCCGCCGGCGACGCGAGCGCCATCGCCGACGTAGCCGCCGTCGATTGCCCGGAACTCGCGCTCGATCTCGACACGCCGGCGGATCTCGCGGCGATGGCGCAGGGCGCGGGCGTCGCGCCGCCGGAGTAGGGCAGGGTCTCTGACCCGCCCTCGGCTCGGACGTGCGTGGCGGGAAAGGGCGGGTCAGAGACCTTGCCTACTTCGGACCACGCGCTTCGGGCGTTGCGGCTCACTTCTCCGCTGCCGTGCGCGCTTTCTCGCGGGCGAGCACGGCGGACAATTCCGCGATGCGCGCCGCGTGCGCGGGATCGGCGGCGAGGTTGCGTTGCTCCCCGGGATCGGTGGCGAGATCGTAGAGTTGCGGCGCGTCGGTCTTGCCGGATTCGTTGCCGGCGTTTTTCGCGGGGCCTTTCGCCGGCGGGATAAATTTCCAGCCGCCCACGCGCACGCTCACCGCCCCCGCGTGCTCCAGGACGTGGTCGCGGCCGGCGGGGGCGTTGCCGAGCAGCGCGGCGCGTTGATCGCGGCTGTCGCGGGCGGTCGCGCCGGGGTGCGGCCGGCCGGCGAGCGCGGCAAACGTCGCCACGAAATCCACCTGCGAGACGATCGCGTCGCTCGTCGTCCCGGCCGCGACATGGCCGGGCCAGCGCACGAGGAAGGGCACGCGCGTGCCCGCCTCGTAGAGGCTGTATTTGCCGCCGCGCCACGGGCCGGCGGGCTTGTGGGCGCCGAGTTTTTCGTTGGCGTCGTCCTTGTAGCCGTCGTCGAGCACGGGGCCGTTGTCGCTGGTGAGAATGACGATGGTGTTTTTCGCGAGGCCGAATTTCTCCAGCGCGCCGAGCACCTGACCGACGGTGTCATCGAACTCCGCGATGGCGTCGCCGCGCGCGCCCATCGTCGTGGCGCCGACGAAGCGCGGGTGCGGCACGCGCGGCACGTGGATGCCGTGCGTGGCGAAATAGAGGAAGAACGGCCGCGCGCGATTTTCCTCGATGAACTTCACGCCTTTCGCGGCAAACGTGTCGGCCATGTCTTCGTCGCGCCACCGCGCCGCGCGCCCGCCCTTCATGTGGCCGATGCGGCCGACGCCGTTGACGACCGCCATGTTGTGCCCGGGGCTCCAATCGAGACGCAACGTGTCGCGGTGCGTGGTGCCGAGCGGCTCGCCCGGAAACGGCTTCGCATAACTCACCTCGATCGGGTCCGCGGGATTGAGGCCGACGACGGCGTGGTTTTCCACGTAAACGCACGGCACGCGATCGCCGGTCGCCGCCATGATGAACGAATAATCGAAACCAATCTCGCGCGGACCGGGGGCGACCTTGCCGTTCCAATCGGCCGGCTTGGCCGCGCTGCCGAGGCCGAGGTGCCATTTGCCCACGGCACCCGTCGCGTAACCGGCGTCGCGCAACACGCTCGCGAGCGTCGGCCGGCCCGGCGCGATGATGAGCGCCGCATCGCCCGGCAGCACCCCCGTGCCCTCCTGGCGAAATGCATACTCGCCCGTGAGCAGCGAAAACCGCGAGGGCGTGCAAGTCGCCGCCGTGGCGTAGCCCGCCGTGAACCGCCGCCCCTCGCGCGCGAGCCGGTCGACGTGCGGGGTCTTCACCGCGGTGGCGCCGTAGCAACCCGTATCACCAAACCCGAGATCGTCGGCGACGATGATGACGAGGTTGGGTTTCGCGGCGTCGGCGGCGCGCGCTGGGGCCGCGAGGCCGAATGCCGCGACGACGGCGACGACGGCGGCCGCGACCGGAGCGACGCGGCACAACAATCGCACCCCGGCGAGAGGCACGGCGCGCGAGGGACACGTGGAGTGCGAGGAGCGTGAGGAGCGCGCGGGATGAGAGGAACTCGGGAGACGAGTCGGACGCGCGAGACGAAGCGGGGTGTTCATGCGGCTGGGGAGCGTGCGTCGCGACGCCGAGCGCGCGAGCGGAAACCGCGACGCCGAAAACCGCGCCACCCCCGGGGAACGCGACGCCGCGCGCGCAGCTGGCCCACCACCCGCCGCCCGCTGCCCGGCGTGCTCGGCCAGACGAACCATCCCGCCCACGCACCCGTGCGACGATCTCCCGCCGACTGTCGCAACATCCACCCCGGGTCTTTTCTTTCGCCGGCGCATCCGCATCGTCCGGCCCATGATCGACATCATTCGGCGACTCGATGCCGGTAGCCGTCACATCCACGTTTTCTGATGCCCGGGATTATTCGACCGAGTCGCCTTTCATTTTTCTCGATTCGTTTCTATCCGACGTTGGCGTGAATCTCTCTCCGATTGGATGAAACCCCTCGCCCTCCAGCTCTACCGCCTCGTCGTCGTCGCCGTGATCGCATGGCTCATCCGCGATCTGGCGGTGCGGCAGCGCACGCATGGGGACTCCCCCATCGTCGTCGACGAGGTGAAAAATTTCTTCGCCGCCGCCGCCACGCTCCGGCCCGACGACTCCGCGCGCGACGGGCTCTTCATCCTCGACCGCGCCGGCCGCGAACTCGGCTACGTCGTCCGCACGCAGCCGCAGTGCCACGACATCATCGGCTACGCCGGCGTCACCGATGCCCTCGTCGTCCTCGACCGCGACTGGAAAATCCTCGGCCTCAAAATCCACGCCTCCGACGACACCGCGAGCTACGTCCGCGACATCGCGCTTGATCGGCGCTTCCTGAAAAAGTGGAACGCCCTCACGTGGACCGCCGCCGCCGATCTCGATCTCAAGGCGGCGGGCATCGAGGGCGTATCCGGCGCGACGATGACGAGCATGGCCATCGCGCGCAGCGTGAAGGCGCGCCTCCAGCTCGCGAAGGACGAACTCGTCGCGCGCCCCGCGTTCCGCCTCGGCTGGCGCGACGTGGGCATGGTCGTCGTGTTGCTCACGGCCGCGGCGATGGCGTTCGGCCGCGCCGAGTGGCGCCACCGTTGGAAACGCCCCTACCAAATCGCGCTCATCGTCTACGTCGGTCTCGTCGCCGGCGATTTGCTCGCGCTCAAGCTCCTTGCCGGCTGGACGCGCGCCGGCGTCCCGTGGACGACGGCCCCCGGCCTCGTCCTTCTCGCGGCGGCCGCGCTCCTCGTGCCGTGGGTCACGCGCCAGCCGCTCTACTGCCACCACGTCTGTCCCCACGGCGCCGCGCAGGAACTCATCGGCCACTACCGCCCCGCGCGTTGGCTCGTCACGCTGCCCGCCGGCGTCATCCGCGCCCTCGAAAAACTTCCCGCCGCGCTCCTCGCGCTCACGCTCCTCGTCGCCGCGCTCGCGCTCCCGCTCGATCTCGCGGGCCTCGAACCCTTCGCCGCCTACGTCGTGCGCTCCGCCGGCTTCGCCACGATCGCGGTCGCGGTCATCGGGCTCGTCGCCGCGTTTTTCGTCCCGCAAGCCTACTGTCGCTTCGGCTGCCCGACGGGCGCGCTGCTCAATTTCGTCCGCGCCCGCGGCGTCACGGATCGGTTGGTGGCGCGTGACGCGCTCGCGCTCGCCTTCGTCGCCCTCGCCGCCGCGCTGAACTATTTCTACCTGCCCATCATCCACTGGGTGAAGGGCGTCTGATCAAATCTATGGTCACAAAAAGCGCAGAAGGCGCAAAAACCCTGGGGTCGTTTTTGCGCCTTCTGTGCTTTTTGTGGCTAACCTGCCGTGGCGCCGCCGCCGCCGAGCCCGTCGCCCTCACCGGCCACGCGATGGGCACGACGTGGTCCGTGAAATTTCTGCCACCACCCACGCCGCTCGATCCCAGCGCCCTCTCGCAAAAAATCTCCGCGCGCCTCGAAATCCTCGAGCAACAATTCTCCACCTACCGCCCCGCCTCCGAGCTCTCCCGCTTCAACGCCACCGCCTCCACCGACTGGTTTCCGGTCTCGCCCGAACTCGTCCAAGTCGCCGTCGAATCCCTCCGACTCAGCGCGCTCACCCGCGGCGCGTTCGATCCCAGCGTCGCGCCGCTGCTCAGCCTCTGGGGCTTTGGTCCGCACGCACGTGCCGGCGCCGCGCCTTCCGCTGCCGAAGTCGCCGCTGCGCGCGTGCTCGTCGACTGGCGCCGCCTTGAAGCGCGCGTCGCGCCGCCCGCGCTCCGCAAATCCTCGCCTGCGCTCGCCGTCGATTGCTCCTCGATGGCGAAGGGCCTTGCCGTCGATGCGCTCGGCGAACTTTTTCTGGCCCTCGGCGCGCCCGATCACTTCGTCCAAATCGGCGGCGATCTCCGGGCCGCGGGTCATGCCGCTGACGGCCGGGAGTGGCGCGCCGGGATCGAGGCGCCGGTGGCCGCGGCGATCGCGCCGGAGCGCGCGCCGCTCGCGGGCGTGGTCGTCCTCGCGGGCGCGGCGCTCTCCACCTCGGGCAACCACCGCAACACCACGACGCGCGGCGGCCGCGCCCTCGGCCACATCGTCGCTCCGGCGAGCGGGCGGCCCGTCGAACACGGGCTCGTCTCCGTCAGCGTGGTCGCGCCGACGTGCGCGCAGTCGAGCGCGTTGGCCACGGCGCTGTTTGTCCTCGGGCCCGCGGAGGGGCTGCGTTTCGCGACGGACCAACGCATCGCGTGCGTCTTTCACGCGGTGGACGCGGCGGGAAAAATCCGCGCGACGCCGAGCCCGGAATTTCGGCGGCGGATCGTTTTTTCGGCTCCGCCGTGAGCGCGGCGTCGGCTTGATCGGGACGCGAGGTGCGCGCCGCGTTCAACGCGCGGCGCCGGCGTCGGCCGCGATTTTTCCGGCGGCGATCACGAGGTCCACCGGGTTGCCGCCGAACTCGTAGGCGAGGGCGCGTTCGTCCTTGTGCCGGAGCAAAATCAAATCCGCGCGCTGGCCCACCGCGATGGTGCCGCGGTCGCTGTAGCCGAGCAGCGTGGCGGGATTCACGGTCGCCGCCGCGATCGCCTCGGCGGGGGTGAGCCGGCAGGCGCGCACGGCGAGCGCGATGGCGAACGGCATCGACGACGAGGGCGCGGTGCCGGGGTTGTAGTCGGTGGCGAGCGCGAGCAGGCCGCCCGCGTCGGCGAATTTCCGCGCGCGCGCGTAGCGGCCGTTGATTTGAAAGCCCGCCAGCGGCAAAATCACGCCAAACGCGTGCGACTCCGCGAGCGCCGCGAGATCGGCGTCGGTGCTCGCCTCGAGGTGGTCGACGCTGCGCGCGCCGAGGCGCAACGCCTCCGGGATCATCCCGAGCGAGACAAACTGATCGGCGTGCACGCGGAGGGGGTGGTGTTTGCGGGCCTTCTCGAAGAGTTTCACGCACGCCTCGACGGGCCAGCCGAGTTTTTCGCAATAGGCGTCGACCGTGATGCCGGGAAACTCCTTCGCGACGCCTGGCAGGATGTCGCGCACGACGGTGCGCGCGTAGTCCAACGGATCGCCGTCGAACACCTGGCCGAGGAGCGCGGTGGGTTTCACGGTGCCGGGAAATTCCTGCGCGGCGCGCGCGATGGCGTGGAGCATCGTCAACTCGTCCTCGATGCGCAGCGCGTAGCCGCTCTTCACCTCGACGGTCGTGGTGCCCTCGCGGAGCAGGGCGTCGAGGCGGACGCGCAGCGCGGCGGCGAGCTGCTTGCGCGTGGCTTCGCGCACGGCGCGGACGGTGGCGAGGTTGCCGCCGCCGGCGGCGAGGATCTTGGTGTGCGAGGCGCCGGCCAGTTCCATTTCCCAGTCGGCGAGGCGGTCGCCGGCCCAGCACGCGTGCGTGTGGCAATCGACAAAGCCGGGCATCAAGACACGGCCGCCCGCCTCGATTTGCTGGGCGTCGGGCGGCGCCTCGAGCGTGGAGCCGATCGCGGCGACGAGGCCGTCGCGCACGAGGACGTCGCCGCGTTCGATGACGCCGAGTTCGCGGAGCGCGGCGCCGCGGCGCGGCCGCTCGCCGGTGGCGAGGGTGACGATGCGGGCGTGGCGGATGAGGAGGGACATGGCGCGGGGAGGCGGAGGAAAAACACGCCGGCCGCGCCGCGCGAGCGCGAATCGCGGCGGGGACGGAAAGTAGGGCGGGGTCTGTGACCCGCCCTCGAACACGCAGCGCGTGAAATGGCCGGTCTCGGACCCGCCCTACTTCCGAACCGCGTCGCGATGTTGTGAAACTCCCGCTGGGCCGCGTGTGAATTGGTTTGGTTTTTTCACGACGATGCGGCGTGCTCGCGGGCGTTTTCGTTTTTCCCCTATGACCATTGCCCCTCCCACCCAGCCTTGGTGGCGCACGCTCACGCGCGACCACTGGTTTGTTTTCATCGTCGCCTCGCTCGCTTGGCTCTTCGACTGCCTCGACCAGCAAATCTTCAATCTCGCGCGCGACGGCGCGATGGCCGACCTGCTCATGGACAAGGCCAAGGCCACGGAATACGGCCCCTACACGACCTCGTTTTTCCTCGTGGGCTGGGCCGTCGGCGGCCTCATCCTCGGCGCGATGGGCGACCGCTTCGGGCGCGCGAAGATGCTCACCTACGCGATCCTGCTCTATTCGGTTTGCACGGGGCTCAGCGCGCTCTCGACGGGCTTCGCGGATTTTTGCGTTTACCGCTTCCTGACTGGGCTCGGCGTCGGCGGCGTGTTCGGCCTCGCGGTCGCGCTCGTGGCCGACACGGTGCCCGACAAGGCCCGCGCGCCGGCGCTCGGCGTGCTCCAGTCGTTTTCCACGCTTGGTAACATGTCCGCCGCGCTCATCGGCATGGCGCTCGGCGCGATGGCGGTGATCCCGTTTGGGCTGAAGGCGTGGCAGGCGATGTTTCTCGTCGGCGCGCTGCCGGCGTTTTTCAGCGTGATTGTGCTGCGTAAATTGAAGGAGCCGCAAAAGTGGGTCGAGGCGAAGGCCGCCGGCGTGAAGGCGGGCGTGAAGTTCGGCTCCTACGCCGTGTTGCTCGGCCATCCCCGCTGGAAGAAAAACGCCTGGCTGGGTCTCGTGATGTGCAGCGCCGGCATCATCGGACTGTGGGGCATCGGGAATTTCCACCCGCGCATCGTGCGCTCGATCGTCGAGACGCATTTCGCGGCGGAGGGCCTCGCGCCCGCCGTGCTCGCGAAAAAGATGACGTGGTGGACCTCCGTCGCGCTGCTCTGCCAAAACATCGGCGGCTTCCTCGGGATGCTCTCGCTCTCGAAACTCGCGCAGGTGGTCGGCCGCAAGTTCGC